>CAVSGB010000021.1:0-19886 GCA_963726845.1 uncultured Bacteroidota bacterium
CTTAAAGAATCAACAACAGTTCTTTTCATAGTATCTGTTCCACTGAATACACTTAAATAAATTCTTGCGTCTGTTTCGTCTGCTAATGGCCAAGATATCTGTGCTTCAGCTGTTAAAGTATAGGTGGCGCCAGCCCAAACTGTACCTACAATCTGGTAAATATGAGGATCCATATTATAAGAATATCCTACAAAGTTGCCATCAAAAGCTTGTTTAACACCGGTAGCATCATATCCAAATTTTGTGGAGTCTTCCCTGCCACTGTCAGTACAACTATCTATGCCATTGTTATCTATTCTCCAGTAAAAGCCATTGAGATTGTTAAACCCGCATTTTATTTTGTTAATGCTCTTACCGGCATCACCTTTTACAGTCGCAAGGTTGTTGCTGTCTTTTGGCAATTCAAAACTTGGGTTTTGAATTAAATTTTGTGAAAAGCCAACAAATGCCAATAGAATTCCGCTTAATGTAAGTAGTAATTGTTTTTTCATAGCTTTATAAATTTAGTTAGTACTTTTAATAAAATTATTTAATGCAACAAATGTAGAAAGCATGAAGGGTAGATTATTAGCAACAGTGTATCAAAATCGTTAATCAATGTCTCATTTGATCATTTTAAGTTTATTCAGGATGAACAATAAATTTCATAGTATCAATAACAAATGCATTTTGATTGGGTTACTCTTTTTTGTTGGCTTATTTACATTAAGGGCAAATGAATTTATCGCAACAAATAAATTTTTAAAATATTCAACAAATTCTGGCCTTTCATCAAGTACCCAAAAATGCGTTATTCAGGACAAAGATGGTTTTATTTGGATTGGCACCAATTATGGGTTGAACCGGTTTGATGGATATAATTTCAAAGTTTACCGGACTGAACCTAATAACCCTAAAACTTTGCGCAGCAACTCAATCAATTGTCTTTTCATTGACAGCAAAGGGGCTTTATGGATTGGGACTTATGGTGGAGGATTGAGCAGGTACAACAGTGCAAAAGATGATTTTGATAATTATGTTGAAAATTACAAAGATTCAACTTCGCTTTTAAACAATGATATTTCGTGGATAACAGAAGACAACTACAACCGGCTTTGGGTTGGTACTACTTTTGGGTTACACTTGTTCAACCCTAAAATAAACGGGTTTGTTCATATTCCAATTTCCAATGATAGGAATGTTTTCGATCCGTCTAAAACAGTTATAGACCAAATTAGTATTCTTCTTTCTGATAAGAATATTCTTTGGGTGTCCTATTCAACTGGTGCTTTGAGTGCTCTGAACACAACAACTTTAAAATTTAAACACTATAAACTTTTTGAAATTTCAAATAAGCAAGTTGCCGATTTTGAAGTAACTTCTATTATTAATGATGTGGATAAACTTTGGATAAGCACCTGGAGCAAAGGAATTTGGGTATTTGATAAAAAAACGGGTTTGACTAAACCTTATGGACAAGAAAAAAGCCAATATATTAATTTTTTATTTAAAGATAAAAACAACAGGTTTTGGTACAATCCTGAATCTAAGGGATTGTTTCTTATTTCGGGCAACAAAACATATAATTTCCAAAATGATAAATATGATCGTTATTGCATCTCGTCTAATTCTTTGTCATCCATTTTCCAAGATAACCAAGGAAATTACTGGATTACCAGTAAAAATGGCGATCTGAATTATTTAATTGCAAATAGCCCGTTTAACATTTGGTGCCAAAATCCTATTTCCCCTGAAGGGTTAAGTGAAAATTCTGTAACAAGTATAATAGTTGATAAACGAAACCGGACATGGATTGGTTTTGGGGATGGCGGGATTGATGTTTTTGAACCCTCTAAAAGCAAAATACATTTCAGGGCCGATAATTCTTCAGGGTTTGGCAGTGGGGCTGTCCTTTGTATTTACGAATCAAAAGATGGAAATATTTGGATTGGCAAATACCTCGATGGGTTGAAAAAATATATAGAAAATTTGCATCAATTTATTTCCTATAAACACGATGCATCAAATATTAATACCATTGGTGGCAACGATATCAGGCATATTTGTGAAGATAAAAAGGGCAATTTATGGTTGGCTATCCATGGTGGTGGGGTTGATAAATTCAACCCTGTAAATGGTTCATTCAGGCATTACAGGGTTAACACTTCTAAAATTGATACTACTATCAATAGTGACTGGACGCTGAATGTAACTGCTGATAAAAACGATAATATCTGGGTGAGTAGTATTGCAGGTGTTTCCGTTATCTCTGAAAATAGCCGATATGTAAAACATTATGTTTTAGATGATCCCGAAGGGAAAAATTTAAGTAATAATTGCGTTACTGTAATTTTTCATGATTCAAAAAGGTTTGTTTGGATTGGCACAAGCGATGGCTTGAACCGGCTTGATAAAAAAAGCGGCAAAATTAAAAAGTTCTCAACTAAAGATGGCCTCCCAAGCTCAATTGTTTATGGAATTTTAGAAGATAACAACAATAATTTATGGATTAGTACCAATAAAGGGCTTTCAAAATATTCAACTGAGAACGGCACTTTTAAAAATTTTTATATCGAAGACGGGCTTATAACAGATGAATTTAATAGTGCATCTTATTTTTTATCGCGATCGGGCGAAATGTTTTTTGGAGGACGAGAAGGGCTCAACAGTTTTATTCCAGATAGTATAAAAACAAACACTTACATGCCACCTGTTTTCATAACAAGTTTTAAACTTTTCAATAAGGAAGTCCCAATAAAAATTGGAATAAGTGAAAATGGACAATATTGCCTGTCGCAGCAAATACAATATTCAAAAGAAATAGGACTCAATTACAACCAAAATATTATAGCGTTTAAATTTGTTGCACTGAACTATCTTAATTTACAAAATAATAAATTCAGCTATAAACTCGAAGGTATTGACGAAGAATGGTCAACTCCCGGAAATAAGCGTGAGGTTACTTATACCAATTTACCTCCTGGGCCACTTTATTTTTAAAGTAAAAGCATCCAATAATGATAACATTTGGAACAATAAAAAGGCTTCCATACAAATTACAATTAACCCTCCTTTCTGGAGGACTAATTGGGCTTATCTGGTTTATTTTTTATTAATAATAGGTTTCCTTTATGTTTTTAGGAGGTTAATATTACGTGATGCCGAAATACGAAGAATGGTAGAAATTGAAAAACTTGAGATCCAAAAATTACAGGATATCGATACCTCAAAAATGCAATTTTTTTCGAACATTTCACATGAATTTCGTACCCCGCTGACACTTATTATCGGCCAGTCCAAAAGCTCATGGACGCAGCAAAGGATGAATTGGATATTTTGCAACTGAAATTGATCCATAGAAATTCTGTAAGGCTCTTACGGCTAATTAACCAATTAATGGATTTTAGGAAAATTGAAGAAAACCAACTGAAACTTAATTTAAAAAAAGGTGATATTGTTATTTTTATAAAAGAATTAATTTCTGCTTTTGATCTCGAAGCCAAAGAAAGAAATATTGATTTTAAATTTACTACTACGCAAGAATCGATGAATGCCAACTTCGATCCCGATAAACTCGATAAAGTATTATATAATTTATTGTCAAATGCCTTCAAATTTACTCCAAACTCAGGCAATATTTCGGTTGGCTTAAGCATAGGTGAAGAAACTTTAGCAGAGGAAAAAAGTGATATAAGGATTGTTGTAAAGGATTCTGGTATTGGGATTGAAAAAGAATTGCTGCCTAAAATATTCGACCGGTTTTACCAGGTAGAAAATAAATTCAATAATTATGGAACCGGTATTGGATTGGCTTTGGTCAAAGAACTTGTAAAAATTCATAATGGTGAAATAAAAGTACAAAGTGAACCAGGTAAAGGTTCCGAATTTGAAGTTACGCTGCCAATTTTTTACCAAAATGAAAATGACCAACAAGATGAAAAATATATCAGTTTTTCGGAAGGCTTTGTTGAAAATAAAAAGAATACTGAAAAGAAAAATTTTCAAAAGGCAAAATTTCCATTGTTGCTTATTATTGAAGACAACTCAGATATGCGCCTTTTTATAATGAATGAATTTGTCGACAATTACAGGATAATCCAAGCTTCTGAAGGAAACGAAGGTTTACGTTTGGCTTTAGAAGAAATACCCGATGCCATTATATGCGATGTTATGTTGCCTGGATTAGATGGATTCGAGATTTGCCGCACATTAAAAACAGATGAGCGGACAAGCCATATTCCTATATTGATGTTAACGGCAAAAAGTTCTGAAGAAAATACACTTGAAGGGTTCAAGAGCGGGGCTGACGATTATATAACCAAACCATTTAGCCCGGAAGTATTAAAAGCAAGGATTAAAAATATGCTCGATTCAAGGATTGCGTTGCGGAAGAAATTCATAAAGGAACCTTTTGCATCAATCAAAGATTTTTCACCTTCCGGGATTGATGAAAAGCTTCTGAACAAAGCCTATTCAATTGTTGAAAAAAACCTCAACAATCCCAATTTCGAGGCTTTGGATTTCGCGAATGAAATAGGGATGAGCCGGGCACAGTTATACCGGAAGATACAGGCGGTATCAGGCCAATCGGTCAAAGAATTTGTAAGGACAATCCGGTTAAAAAAAGCATCTGAATTACTTGTCACTTCAAATGACAATATTTCAGAAGTTGCTTTCAATGTAGGATTCAGTTCCACGACCTATTTTTCAAAATCATTCAGCGAATATTTTGGTATGTCGCCAAGCAAATATTTAGCGCAATATAAAAAATGAAATTCCTGAATTAGTGCAACAACCATGCGTTTAATGCAGAAATAATCAGGAATCATCTATTAAAATAGATTTTTAATAGTCGAAGGCCTATCATGGATTTGCTTTCAAAATCTTCACTACATCTATAATGTTTTGAGCATTGCCAGAATTTGGCTTAATGAAAAATCCGAAATATTTCTAAAAAAGAATTTGTTTTTCAGGCTGAAAATTTCTTTTTCCAAATCAACAGCTTTGATTCCAATATTCTGGTATACTTTCTTCAGTTCCCACATGGAAGGTTTCGATGTCAGATCGGGAAAAAGCCCGTTGATACATCCATTGCCATCGTTTGGGACATCGCTACGGCCAAAATCGCCAACATGAACCCAATATTTTACACCATTGCTGTTGGTTTGTACAATTCCGCCGTCAATCCAGTCCCAAATAAAACCTCCTGCAATTGAGGGTATTTTACAATAATGTCCCAGTATTCCTGCAGGTTTCCGTTGCTATTATTCATGGAATGGGAATATTCGCACATAATAAGCGGCCTGATGTCGTTTTTCTTAAGAAAGCCCAAAAGCTGATCTTCAGTATAATACAAGGGTACAACAATATCGGTTGTGCTGTCGAGATAACAAGGTTCGTATTGCACTGGCCGTGACTTGTCAATTGATTTTAACCACAAATGCAAACTTTCGAAATTGGCCCCCGGTGCCGGTTTCATTTCCCATAGACCAGATGACAATTTTGCCTAAAGGTCAGTTTTGTTATAGCATTGACAGGATATATTTATTTTATAATAAACCTCTTGCCTGCAACCACTTTTTGCACAGTTCCGGCCACGCAGATTCTGTACCTTTTGATCTGCCTAATCCATATCCATGTCCTCCTGTTTCAAAAATATGCAACTCACAGGGTATTTTGAATTTTTTCAAAGCCATGGCATAGTTGATGCTATTTTGAACAGGCACGGCATCATCATCCAGGGAATGTATCATAAATGCAGGAGGTGTATCTTTATTTACCTGCAGTTCATTTGAGAAATTTTTTATTAATTCATGTGATGGGTTTGTTCCAAGCAAATTATTTCGCGATCCCATGTGCGTTATTTCAGAGTCCATCGAAATAACCGGGTAGATGAGAATTGAGAAATCCGGTTTGGCACTTATCGAGTCTGCACTTTCATAAACTTTATCATTAAAGTGTGTCGATAATGTCGATGCAAGATGACCTCCTGCAGAGAATCCCATAATTCCAATTTTGTCAGGGTTTATATTCCAGTTTTTTGCATTTCGTCTAACTAAGCGCATGGCTTCCTGCGCATCCTGCAATGGGCCAATTGATTTGTTTTTCATTATCGCATCATTTGGCAATCGATATTTTAACACAAATGCTGTAATCCCCAAACTGTTTAACCAAGTTGCAACCTGGGAACCTTCATGTTTAATTGCCAATGCCCAATAAGCCCCGCCCGGACAAATAATAACTGCCGTTCCATTTGATTTTCTTACTGGAACCGGGTATACATCAAGTGTTGGATCGGAAATATTCCTTGTTTTTACCCAATTATTATCAGAATCAGTTTCGACTTTGTAAGCAGGATTATCAATTGCCCCTGGTACTTTTAATGGCCATATTTTTATTATTTTCTCCTGGGAATTGGCCAACCAGGTCGAAGCAGCTAATGCTAAAATGATTAATAAAAAACTTCTTCTCATAGCTAATATTTTTTTAAATCAGATTAAAAATTAGATTTTATCTTAAACGCCGGTTTTCCCATTATGTTCCAATGTTATCCCGGGTCAATTTTTAATTATTATTTTAATCCATAATTTGCATAAAATTACTGAATATAGAAATAAGGTAATTGTTGGCTTAGGAAAAGTTTTATCTTTACAATAATAGTTGTAAATTAAACTCTTGGGATCATCATTATGCTTACAAAACTTAATTTCTGGAAAAAGGTTAAAACCCATGCAACGATAACATTCGGGTTAATACTAACTGCTATTGGCTGGATGGGTTTTCTTATTCCGGCACAAATTACTGGAGGTGGAATAAGTGGTGTTTGCGCATTGATTTTTTATGCTACCAAATTCCCTGTTGGAATTAGTTTCTTAGTTTTTAATGTTTTTCTCATTCTTATTTCTATTAAAATACTTGGCTTAAAATTTGGCATTCAAACAGTATATGGTGTTATCGGTTTGTCCATTTTCTTTTCAATATGTCAGCCAATATTTACTGCTCCAATTGTAAAGGATGCATTTATGGCGGCAGTTATTGGCGGTATTTTGTCAGGAGTCGGTATCGGACTGGTTTTTACGCAGGGAGGCAGCACTGGAGGAACAGATATAATTGCAATGATTGTAAATAAATATCGAAATATCAGTCTAGGCCGATCAATACTTTACCAGGACGTCATTATAATAGCTTCTTCATTTATCCTTTTTCATTCAATCGAAAAAATTGTTTATGGTTATGTTACTATGGCCATAACATCGTATGTTATCGATTTGGTACTCGAAGGTTCGAACCAATCATACCAGATTCTGGTATTTTCGAAAAAACACGAGGAAATTGCTACGCGAATTTCCAGTGAAGTTGGACGTGGAATAACTTTGTTTGAAGGACAAGGCTGGTATTCGAAAGAGAAAATGAAAATATTGCTGGTATTAGTAAAAAAATACGAATCGGCACAGGTACTGCGAATTATAAAGGAAACCGAACCCAAACGCCTTTCTTTCATTGGGAAATGTGATGGGGGTTTATGGTGAAGGTTTCGAAAGAATTAAAGTCTGATTTATGGAAACTGGAGACAGAAATCCGGACATCGAATTAAAAAGGTTCTTTCTTAATTCATCTAATAAAACCAAAAAGGCAGCCAGATAGCCGCCTTTTCTGAGTTATGGTTATTGAAAATTACATCATACCACCCATGCCACCCATGCCAGGGTTGCCCATTCCAGCATCTTTCTTTTCTTCAGGTTTTTCAGCCAATATACAATCGGTAGTTAAAATCATACCAGCTATTGATGCAGCATTTTCAAGTGCTACACGTGCAACTTTTGTAGGATCAATTACACCGGCTGCCATGAGGTTTTCATATTTGTCGGTACGTGCATTGAAACCAAAATCATCCTTGCCTTCTTTTACCTTTTGCACTATTACTGAGCCATCCTGACCTGCGTTTGACGCAATAGTACGCAAAGGTTCTTCAAGGGCGCGTTTTACGATTGAAATTCCAGTTGTTTCGTCATCGTTTTCGCCTTTAAGGTTTTCGATAGCAGAGATAGCACGGATGAGTGCTACACCACCTCCGGGGATAATACCTTCTTCAACGGCTGCACGGGTTGCGCTTAATGCGTCTTTTACACGGTCTTTCTTTTCTTTCATTTCAACTTCAGTAGCAGCGCCAATATAGAGTACTGCAACACCACCAGCTAATTTAGCCAATCGTTCCTGAAGTTTTTCGCGGTCGTATTCACTTGTAGTGACTTCTACCTGCTTTTTAATTTGCGCTATCCTGTCGTTAATCAGTTTCTTTTCACCTGAACCATTAACAATAGTAGTATTGTCTTTGTCAATAGTAATTTTTTCAGCTTTGCCAAGATCATTAATTGAAACAGCATCGAGCTTCATTCCCTTTTCTTCAGAAATAACAGTGCCACCAGTTAGGATAGCTAAATCTTCGAGCATTTCTTTACGACGGTCGCCAAATCCCGGGGCCTTTACAGCAGCAATACGAAGTGAACCACGTAGTTTATTTACTACAAGGGTCGATAAAGCTTCTCCATCAACATCTTCTGCAATAATAAGCATCGGACGGCCGGTTTGAACAACAGATTCGAGAATAGGAAGCATATCCTTCATGGTCGATATTTTCTTGTCATGAATGAGTATATATGGATTTTCAAGAACTGCTTCCATTTTTTCAGTGTCGGTAACAAAGTAAGCAGAGATATAACCTCTGTCGAACTGCATACCTTCAACTACTTTAACTTCGGTATCGGTTCCTTTTGCTTCTTCAACAGTGATAACTCCTTCTTTTTTAACTTTATCCATTGCTTCAGCGATCAGTTTGCCTATTGTGCTATCATTATTTGCAGAAATGGTGGCAACCTGTTCTATCTTTTTATTATCTTCTCCAATTGCTTTGCTTTGTTTTTTAAGGTTTGCCACTACTGCAGTAACAGCCTTATCGATACCGCGTTTTAAATCCATAGGATTTGCTCCGGCAGTAACATTTTTCAAACCAACTGCTACTAATGATTGAGCTAAAACAGTAGCGGTCGTTGTACCATCGCCTGCATCGTCACTAGTTTTTGAAGCAACTTCTTTAATTAGCTGGGCGCCCATGTTTTCGATGTGGTTTGCAAGTTCAATTTCTTTAGCAACTGTAACGCCATCTTTTGTAACCTGCGGGTGGCCAAATTTTTTGTCTATAACAACATTGCGGCCTTTGGGGCCTAAAGTTACTTTAACTGCATTGGCCAATGCATCTACGCCTTTACGTAATGCTTCGCGTGCTTCAAAGTCGAATATAATTTCTTTTGCCATAATTTTAATTTTATTTTTATGAATTATTAGATTTCGTTGAATTGATAAAAAGATTTATTACTTAAGTACAATTAAAACATCATCCTGGCGCATTACTAAATAATCTTTTCCATCAATAGTAATTTCAGAACCAGAGTATTTGCCATATAGAACTTCATCACCAGCTTTTAGTCTCATGGGTTCATCTTTTTTACCTTCACCAACCGCAACTATTGTTCCTCGTTGAGGTTTTTCTTTAGCAGTATCGGGAATTATAATACCACTTGCAGTTTTTTGTTCAGCTAATTGGGGTTCAACTAAAACCCTGTCTCCATTTGGGATACTTTTTAAGTTTGACATATCAATAATTATTTTTGGTTAAACAATAATCAACTTATATTTCTATTAAGAACTTTAATTGACAATAACTTGTTATCAGAAATTGTGCCATATTTATAACGATACTAGTTGTGGCTGATTTCACTGTCAATTTATCATCTAACTCTTAAGAATATTATTACAAATTTCTGGCATTCATAAATATAATTCAATAAGACCCTGATAATTAATAATAAAAAACAATGTCAGACTTTATGACATCATGACATCATGATCCACATAAAAATTAAAAAGTTCTTGTTGAATTGTTTTTGAAAATAACTTAAAAGTCAAAAAAAGCAGTTTGGTCAATACTTGCCAGAACTGCTAAAGTTATAATTATTATTATATTTATTTTTTATGCTTGGCAGGTAATTGCTGCTGATTTTCGTCTTTTGGTATCGATAATGGAACAGTAGGCGCTTTAGGAGCTGAAGAAGGTGCAATTGCGTTTTTAATTTCATCTGAAATAACTGACTTTTGAATACCTTCCTGTTGCCTGGGCAATATTAAATTTGCAATGATGCAGAAAAGCAATAAAGTTCCGGCAAGAGTCCAGGTTGCCTTTTCAAGAAAATCGGCTGTTTTACGAACGCCCATAATCTGGCTACCGGTAAATCCAGATGCCAATCCCCCACCTTTAGAATTTTGTATTAGTACCACAATGATAAGTAAAATACAAATAATGAATATTAAAACGTATGCAACTGCCATAATTCCTGTTATTGGTTATCAATTATTTTTTTAATTTCTTCAATTTGGCTTGCAAAGTAAGTATTTTTTTCCGGAAATCTCAAACTTAATTTTTCATACGCTGCAATTGCCTTGATATAGTTGCCTTGCTTCAAATAAATTTTGGCTAATGTTTCTGTAAAAAACTCATCTTTTTGTTCAGTACCTTGTGTTGAAATATCTTCCTGGGTTTCATCCAAAATTGGTTTCGGTTTGATTTTCGGATTAATATTTATAAACTTTTCGATTAATTCCTGGTTTGAAGTGGTATTTTTGTTTTTCCCAGTGCCAGAATCGACGGTTAATTCTATATCATCGGTTTTTGTAATTTGAAAATTATCTGTAATAATTTCCTCTGTCAGGGAATTCTCCTTTAAATTTTCATCTTCGCCGTCATTGATTATTTCTGCATCTAAAATATTTTCAGGATTTTCAATAACTTCATCATGATTATTTTTTAATTCATCAATATTTAGCATTTCAATATTTGAAATTATATCTTTTTCAATTGCAAAAGATGATTGTACTTCAATGTGAGGTAGATCTGAAACTTCAATATTAGTATCTTTTTCCTGTGAAAATTCCAATACTGGCTTTAATATTTCAATAGAATCGTCTAGCTCGAAAGTAATTTCGGGCAAAAGTGATTTCTCTGAAATATTCTGATAATCCCTGTTTGTTGCCTGCCTGGTGAGCGTATCTGCTATCGAATCTCTCAATGAATTTTTTTCATCACGCCTTGTGGGATCATTTAATTGGCCAGCTGATATTTCATCATTGTTTAATACATAGATTTCACTTTTTACGTCATTTGATTTTTCTGGATTTAAAAAGATGTAAAGTTTTCGACGGTCAGCAATAAACAATGCAGATCTCTTAAGCAAAATATCGAATTCATAAGTATTACATGATTTTAAATATTTTAATAGAAGAAAATAAAAAGGTTGAAAAAAAGGATTTTTCTCTATTTCTGTTTTCAGCGATTGAACCGTTTCCTGGGTTAATTCGCTTTTAAGGTTTATGCAATCTGACAATTCGGAATTGTTCATGTTTTTTACCAATTAGCAAATGCTCTGTTGAAAATATCTTCTGTAAGGTCATCAATCATTTGAGGAGATAATGATTTATATGCCTGATCGAATGATTGACTTGAAGGGTAATCTTTGAATCTTGAGAAACTGGCTTCGAAATTATATTTTGGTTCTACATTATTTGTAAATTTTACATGTATTTGAATTGTAAGGCGGTTCATAGCAGCCTGGTCTCCACTCTGGGTTGCAGAAATAGCAGTCGGCTGCGTATCGAGGCCGGTAATTTCGCCTTCGAATGCTACATCGCCGCCGTCAGTGATAATATGTAAGCTTGTTTGCGACCTGCATTTATCGATCAATGCACTTGTAAATTGCTGGCTGAATGCTGGTTGTCCTCCGGCTGGGCCTGTCCTGAAAATATTGTACCGACAGTGTTTTCACTTCTGGTGAAATTGACGCACCTGTCATCGAATATTTCACTGTAAAACATGATGTTGTAATTATCGATAAAATAAAAAAAAAGAAAAACAATCCAGAATGCTTCATCTGACGGCGTTTATTGTAAATTTTTAATTGAAAATTAATCATAAATAAACAATTAAAAAGATTGAAAATTGAATTTATTTTCATCCTGGACATAAAACTTAAATTGAATTATCTTTATTTTATTTTCAATACATTATTATTATCATTAGCACATTAGCACATTAGCACATCAGCACATCAGCACATCAGCACATCAGCACATCAGCACATCAGCACA
Organism: uncultured Bacteroidota bacterium; assembly: GCA_963726845.1. Classification (GTDB taxonomy): domain Bacteria; phylum Bacteroidota; class Bacteroidia; order Bacteroidales; family DTGW01; genus CAVSGB01. The sequence goes on from CAVSGB010000021.1 coordinate 12,175, forward strand.
TCAGCACATCAGCACATCAGCACATCAGCACATCAGCACATTAAGTAATTTTTAATCCAAATCGTAATCTTTAATCTTCCTGTATAAAGTTCTTTCTGAAATACCCAATTCATCTGCTGCAAGTTTTCGTTTGCCGTTATGCCGTTCAAGGGCTTTTTTAATAAGTTCAATTTCTTTGCCCTGGATCGACAATGATTCTTCTAAAATTTCTTCAGTGTCCTGGATGTGTGCTTCGTGCTGTTTTTTTACATCATATTGTTTTGCTGTTTGCGAATGAACATCCACATCAACGCCTCTGAAAAGCCGGTTGAAAGCATTTTGATGCTCTGATTCCAGATCAGCAGGAGTAACCCCTGACTGGACGAATTGCAAAACAAGCTTTTTAAGGTCTGTAACATCCGACTTCATGTCGAAAAGAATTTTATAAAGAATTTCCCGTTCAGACGAAAATGAAGATGATGAATCGTTTGGTTTCAGCAAAGCAGGAAGGCGTATTTCCTGGTAATCCGGCAAATATCTTTTTAAAGTTGGAGAATCAATTGACCTGGTTTTTTCTATAATTGAAATTTGTTCGGTTATATTCTTTAATTGCCTGATATTGCCTGGCCAGTCATAAGTTTCGAGGACTTTTATTGCTTCTTCGTCAAGGCTTATTGCAGGCATCCGGTAACGTTCAGCAAAATCCTGTGCGAATTTTTTAAACAAAATATGAATGTCATCAACACGTTCATTGAGTGGCGGGACTTTTATCGGGACAGTATTAAGCCTGTAAAACAAGTCTTCGCGAAATTTTCCATCCTGGATAGCCCTCGGTATTTCAATATTTGTCGCGGCAACCATCCGTACATTTGTTTTCTGCACTTTTGACGAACCAACCCTAATAAATTCACCGGTTTCTAATACGCGCAGCAGGCGCACCTGAGTTGATAAAGGAAGTTCTGCAACTTCATCGAGGAAAATAGTTCCGCCGTCTGCAACTTCAAAATATCCTTTACGGCTTTCGTGTGCACCGGTGAATGAGCCTTTCTCATGTCCAAAAAGTTCTGAATCTATTGTACCTTCAGGTATTGCGCCACAATTTACTGCAATGTATTGTCCATGTTTGCGCGCGCTGAACTGATGTATTATTTGAGGGAAGATTTCTTTTCCGGTTCCGCTCTGACCAGTTATAAGTACCGACAAATCTGTTGGTGCAACTTGTCTGGCAATATCAATGGCACGATTCAGGCTGCTATAATTTCCAATTATCCCAAATCTTTGTTTTATGCTTTGTATATCCATTTTCAATTTACTTCATAAATTCATTCAATCTTAAAATTCATTTTCTGACAGAATGAACTAATAACTGACAAAATTACAATTTATAAACTTTTTTACTAATTTGCGAGGGTTTAAATTTGCTTAAAAAGCTTTTAAAATTTAATACATTAAAAATGCAATTTATAGGAATTATTCCTGCCAGGTATGCTTCATCCCGGTTTCCGGGAAAACCTCTGATTGATATCGGAGGCAAAACTATGATACAAAGGGTTTACGAACAGGTTTCGAAAGCGCTAGAATGGGTTTATGTGGCGACTGATGACGAACGCATTTTCAATCACGTTCAATCTTTTGGTGGCAAAGTGGTAATGACTTCAAACGACCACAAGAGCGGAACTGACCGGTGTTCGGAGGCAATTAAAATTATCCAGGCCAGCGAAGAAGAAAAACATTTTGATGTTGTAATGAATATCCAGGGCGATGAGCCATTTATTAAACCTGAGCAATTACGGATATTGATGGGCTGTTTCGAAGATTCTACTATACAGATTGCTACCTTGGCAAAACTGATTGAAGTCGAAGAGGAAATTTTTAACCCGAATGTAGTGAAGATAATCCTCAATAAGGAAGGCAATGCAATTTATTTCAGTCGTTCGCCCATTCCTTATATCCGAAACGAGAAACAGGAGAACTGGCAACAATCATTTGCATTTTTGAAACACATTGGAATTTATGCATATAAGATTTCTATCTTAAAACAGTTGACAATGCTTGCACCTTCTTCACTCGAAATTGCCGAATCGTTGGAGCAAAACCGCTGGCTCGAAAACGGATATTCGATATATGTTGAAACAACGAAATTTGAAACTTTTGCTATAGATACACCGGATGATCTTGATAAAATAAAAAATTTGCTATAAATGTGCTAATGTGCTGGTGTTCCGATGTGCTGATTTGCTAATTTGAAGATTTTAGGTATACTGATGAACACAAAATAATCCTTTTCAGATAAAATAATTCTTGTATTTTAGTTTAAGGTTCGGGTAAGATTTAATTTTTGTTTTTGTAAATTCAATAGTTCGGTATATTTTTAGTATGAATTTATATGTAATTTATTTGGTGATATTTGGTGTTTTTGTGTTTTGGTGGCAAGTAATTTATAATAGCCACAAAATCCCCAAGTCACTATATTACACCAAAATATTTACCGAACTATTGTAAATTGAGAAGCAAAAATATTCTCTTCATTTTTATAAGGTTACATTTGATGATCAGTTTAAATTCTTTGTCCTTTAATTCTTATTTTTTAAGCTATGATAGTAGTTACTGGCGCGGCAGGTTTTATTGGAAGTAATTTAGTCGGGAGACTAAATGCTGACAGGTTTAATGATATTGTTCTGGTAGATGATTTTTCAATTTTAGAAAAGAAAAAAAATTATGCGACGAAAACTTTTTCTGAAAAAATTGAAAGGAAAGAATTTTTCTCCTGGTTAAAAGAAAACCAGCGGTTTGTGCAATTTATTTTTCATTTGGGCGCACGCACAGATACTACCGAATTTAATAAATCTGTATTTGACGAGCTCAACTTTGGCTATTCCCAAAAAGTCTGGAAGCTTTGTGTTGAATATGGAATTCCGTTGGTTTATGCCTCGTCAGCTGCTACTTACGGTGCAGGTGAATTTGGCTATAATGACGATCATTTTATAATTAACAAACTAAAACCTTTAAACCCATACGGCGAATCGAAAAATGAATTTGATAAATGGGCTTTGAAGCAGGAACGCAAACCATATTTTTGGGCCGGATTAAAGTTCTTTAATGTTTACGGGCCTAACGAATATCATAAAGGCCGAATGGCATCTGTGGTATTTCATTCATTTAATCAGGCAAAAGCAATGGGGAAAATAAGGCTGTTCCGCTCGCATAAGCCCGAATATAAAGACGGATGCCAGTCTGCGGGATTTTGTTTATGTAAAAGATGTTACCGATGTGATGATGTTTTTTATGCATCTTAGAAAAAACTCCGGAATTTATAACCTGGGAACAGGAAAAGCCAGCACTTTTATAGATTTGGCCAGGAATACGCTTTCTGCCATGAAGCTTCCTGAAAATATAGAATTCATCGATACGCCTAAAGATATCCGGGATAAATACCAGTACTTTACTGAAGCGAACATGTCTAAACTCAGGTTTATTGGATATTCCAAACCGTTTTCTTCTTTAGAAAATGGGGTAAAAGATTATATTGAAAACTATCTTTTAAAAGGCAGCTATTTATAAAATAATTTATGGCTTTTCTTGAAATTTACAAAAACGAAAAACAAATTATTATCAAAATTGTGCCAATCAATACCAGATATGAATAAGGATTGCCAAAATTCAAAGTATAGCCAAAATATTTTATTGGTTTTGGTAAAAAAATCCTTTTGTCATTGCTGTTAAAGTAAATTATCCCCCATTTGAAATATTCGGGATTTTCAAGCATTTTATATTATTTTTTTTGTTCAGGGACAAAGAAAATACCTGCTATTTTGTAGTTCTTGTCATAACTGGTTTTAAATATCAACTTTCCATTTTTAAAAATACAATGTATATCTACAATGCAATATCCATTCATGTTGTAAACACTGTCATTTGCAGTTTTTTCAAAACTTCCGGCTTGCTGCTCAAGCGATTTCCATACCATGCCTAACTTGTCAGAAGGCAGGTTTTTTTTGAGGGTGTCATCAAAAAAAGCTGAGACTTTTTCGAACTCATTTTTTGGGAAAAAAGACAAGGCATTTTTTGCAATTAATTTGCACGAATCAGGTTTCTGTGAAAATATAAATCCACTGACCAACGAAAAAGCCAAAACAATAAAAATCTTCTTCATAATTTATAATTTTAAATGTTGATAAATCCAAATGATAAAGGTTTTTGACAATATTTCGGATGCTATTACACCTATAATGAAAGTACAAATTAGCCGAACCCCTTTGATGTTGCACGATACTTTATAAGCATTGAAAATTAAAACTAATGTCCAGACTGTTGAGAGCAGCATGATAAATGCCATTGCCATGAGTAAAACTGAAACCGGGTTAGCGTAGTAAAATTTTGTAAAAGGGAAAAAGCCAAGTAAAGAACTTAAAATCGACGGGTATCGGGCAAGTGCAAATGTTCCTAAAATATCGATAAATCGAATGGATGAGGATGAAACAACCAATCCCAAAAGATAAAATATTATTACCGTGACAGCCCAATCAATCAAATTTTCCAATAAGTAAATGCGAAACCCCGAAGACAGCCCAACATGCGCATCCATTGCCCCGTCAAAATGTACCCCGCTGAAAATTGAAATTGACGCGGCAATTAATATTGAAGCGATTCCCAAAAGCAAAGCTTTTAGAACCGGCGACATACACGAAAGGGTTAAATAGTTTTGTCTCCATTTTCCGAATGTTTCAATTCTTTTTCTGTAGTTTTAATTTTTATTATAATATCATCCAGCAAGTTACGCACAGTGGGGTAGCTAAGGCCGAGACCGGACGCCATTTCTTTAAGGCTACCACTGCATTTAACGAAATCAATAATAAACTTCTGTTCATCGTTGCTGAGGTTGCTCAGTAATGGCAAATCGAAATTTCCACTGACGACAGTTTCGCAATTTACACAACTCAAACTCTTTACATTAAGTTTTGTGTTACAGCTCGGGCATATCAATGGAAGGCTTTTTTTCATTTTTCTAAGTAATGAACAAAAGTAAAAATAAAATTAATAAAATACAATATAAAATTAATAAAATCAAATATTAAATTAATATTATTAATTTAATATTAATTTAATTAATGAAAAGATGTACTGGAAATATGCTATTTTGAGGAAAAATTAATTGGGAAAATCACTTAAAACAAAAAATTATCGTAAGGATACTTCGTTATATGAACTTCTTTTACTTTCTGATATAAAGTTTCCCGTAATAATTCTAAATTGGTTTTTTGTGTTGCTGATATAAAGAGGCATGGAGCGTTCGATTTTGCCATCCAGCTTTTTTAAGGTCTTCGATTGTCCAGTTTTCTTTGGTTACTGGTGACAGGTCATCAGTTTCTTTTGGAATAAATTCATATCGGTCGATTTTGTTAAATATAATGAATATGGGCTTTTGGGCAACATTTAAATCTTTCAGGGTTTCGTTTACCGTATTTATTTGTTCTTCGAACGAGGGATGTGAAATGTCGACAATATGCAACAAAATATCGGCCTCCCGGACTTCATCAAGAGTCGATTTGAATGATTCTATTAAATGGTGTGGCAGCTTTCTGATGAAACCAACGGTGTCGGATAAAAGGAATGGCAGGTTGCCGACTACAACCTTACGGACAGTAGTATCAAGCGTGGCAAAAAGTTTGTTTTCAGCAAATACATTGCTTTTGCTAAGCAGGTTCATTATTGTCGATTTGCCTACATTGGTATAACCTACAAGACTAACACGTGTCAATTTTTCTCGGTTCTTGCGCTGGGTGGCCATTTGCTTGTCAATTCTCTTCAGCTTTTCTTTTAACCAGGCAATACGTTCGCGGATAACACGACGGTCGGTTTCTATTTCGGTCTCGCCCGGGCCGCGCAGCCCGATACCTCCACGCTGGCGTTCGAGATGTGTCCACATGCCTACAAGACGTGGTAGTAAATACTGCAACTGTGCCAGTTCAACCTGTGTTTTTGCATGTGACGATTGTGCCCGTTTTGCAAAAATATCGAGTATCAGGTTTGTGCGGTCTAATATTTTACAACCCAATTCGCTTTCAAGGTTTCGCAATTGGCTTGGAGTAAGTTCATCATCGAAAACAACAAAGTCAATCTCATTTTCTTTTACAAAATCTGAAATTTCTGCCAGCTTGCCTTCGCCGACAAATGTCCGTGGATTCGCAAATTCAAGCTTTTGTGTAAATTTTTTCTTTACTAAGGCTCCGGCTGTATCGGCCAGAAATGCAAGTTCTTCGAGATATTCAGTTACTGACTTTTCATCCTGGTACTTATTAATTATTCCAACTAATACTGCAGTTTCAGTTACGGGCTTTGTTTCAATCATTTTATAAAATATAATTTGTGGCTGGCAAATTTAGCAACATTTGGCGGTTTCCTGCTTAAGTGTAAAATGGTACTCTTTTGAAAATTTGACTTATTATTAAACACAAAAAGCCCGAATAAGCGGGCTTCCTGATGTAAATGAAAAAATATTTAAAATTTATCAGCGTATTCTTGAAATAATTAAAGGCACTGCATAGCAACCATTTGCGCAAGTCAACTGAATAAAATACCTGCCGGAAGGAATATTTTTATCAAGATTGAATGATTGGTTAAATTCACCTTCTGATAGCTGTGCATGCAGCAGGTTTAGCACATTTCGCCCCGTCATATCGTACAAATCGATATTTACCTTCGATGCAGAAATTAGTGTTAGCTTCAGGTTAATAATGTTATTAGCAGGATTAGGATATAAACTTATCTTACCATATTGAAGTGTTTCAATTGATGTAGCACTTTTGGCATTGACAATTATTATGCCTTTCATGCCCAATACCGCATGAGGTGGGCAAACATAGTAGAATGTGTCAGGCGCTGTAAAAACATGAAATCCGGTGAGGCTTCCGACAGCCATTTGATATCCGCCGGTAAGCAGCGTATTTCCGCTTGCGTTATAAACACTTTTACTTACCTGGTTTACACCATGAATAGCAGCTAAATTAAATGTTACGGTATCGCCAACTTCAATTGTCAATAATGCAGGTGAAAATGTCATCCCAACATTTACAATTGTATAATTTTTTGCATTAATTGTGTTACTAACAAAAATTAAAATGCAAATTAGAAAAAGTAGATTTTTTTTCATTTTTCTAAAGTTTTATTTGGAATGTTATTATAACAATTTAACATTGTGAATTGTTTACAATTGCCTTAAAATAAATTTTCGAAGGTTTTTATTGAATATTTTGAAATCTAAATGCTGATTATGAAAATTACATAACTCAATTTGACATATATAATTCTAATTTTACAGGAAAGTATTCGAATTTTGAATATTAAGAAATTTAAAAATGGAAGAAATAATAAGGAATGATTTTATTGAAGCCGGTAAAATTTTGGGAAATTTTTTAAACAATCCGGTGAATTTTGAAAAACTCGAAGGCGCCGGGAAAATAATGGTTGAAGCAATAAAGTCGGGGAAGAAAATATTGTCGTGTGGAAATGGTGGCAGCATGTGCGATGCCATGCATTTTGCCGAAGAATTGAGCGGCCGGTTTCGTGAAGACAGAAAAGCTTTGCCTGCAATCGCTATTTCTGATGCTTCGCATTTAACATGTGCTGCCAACGACTATGGTTTCGATTCTGTTTTTTCGCGATATATTGAATCGGTAGGAGTTGAAGGTGATGTGCTTTTGGCCATCAGTACAAGCGGCAATTCAGTCAACATT
>CAVSGB010000022.1:0-7626 GCA_963726845.1 uncultured Bacteroidota bacterium
GGATTGCTTGGTTTCACTCGTACACTTTTTTGCCACAATAACATTTGCCTTGCATGTGCAAAAAGCTCTTCTGCCATTTCAATATTTCCGTCTTCTTTCAGTTGATTAGCATAAAATCGTAGCGTGTCGGGGGCATATTTGTCCTGGGCACGAAGCAAAAAAACAGGCTCATTTGCAGGTATTCGACCCTCCGTATCAATAATTCGCCTGTTATAATCATCTCGGGTAAATCTCACGTATTATTATTTAAATTATTCTTTTTATCTTAAATCAACAACTTCAATACCTTTATATGCTTTTATATCGAAGTTAAAATCTTTTTCAGATGCAGCAGCTTTTCCATTAAACGTATCGATAGAAATTGTATAGTCAATTCCGGATTTCATTATAGCTTTTGCAGATACAAGCTCCAATTTATCTTTATCGATAAGCAATTTAATAATAGAATATTTCTTTTTTAGATCATAAGGATATAGGTCAACTTCAAAACAATTCCTGTTATTTGCAGTGGTTTCTCCCAAATATCTAAATTTATATTCTTTCGTATAGATATTAAAAAGCTTTGAAGGATCGTCAAGCAATAAATCATTGTTTTTCTTATTTGGTTTAACAATACTTACTTCGTTCGATGCTTTTGTATAATTATATATGTCTTTCCCATCAAAATAAATTTCAGTATTGTTTATTTCCATTTTATACTTATTTCCCTTAACAAGCATTGTTCCTTTATTTTCTGAATGGTTGCCATTTTGATGGTTTTCAGTTAGCAAAGTATAAGTAGCACTGTAAGCTTTATAAGATTTTGATTTGTTCGAGAAATCTTCGAGTATTTTTTTTGCTTCCGGATCCTGCTGGGAAAAAATCATTGCTGAATTTACCAGAATTACTAAAGATAAAATGAATTTATTGATGTACATGTTATTATCTTCTAAATGAATTAATTTTTCAAATCATTGGCAAATTAACAAATCAGCATATTAGCATATTAATTTATGAATGGTCTAATTTGTTCAAAATATGTTCCAGTGATATTTCATCTACAATCAATACCTGCCGAGCTTTGCTTCCTTCGTTAGGGCCAACTATACCGGCTGCTTCTAATTGGTCCATTATCCTTCCAGCCCGGTTGTATCCAATTGAAAATTTACGTTGTATCAATGAAGTTGATCCCTGTTGGTGCATTACAATTAACCTCGCTGCTTCATCAAAAAGTCCGTCGCGGGAATTTAAATCAATATCATCAAGTGTATCTCCGGCTTCTGATGGCACTTCTGGCAAAAGCATGGCTGAAGAATAGCCTCTTTGGGAGCTTATAAAATCTACTATTTTTTCAATTTCAGGTGTATCGACAAATGCGCATTGAACGCGGATAAGGTCACTACCTGTCGAGATTAACATATCACCCCTGCCAATAAGTTGGTTAGCACCCGGGCTATCTAATATAGTTCGTGAGTCAATCATGGAAATTACCCGAAACGCTAAACGGGCCGGGAAATTAGCCTTAATAACACCTGTAATAATATTGGTAGTGGGCCTTTGGGTGGCAATAATCAAATGAATTCCAATGGCACGTGCAAGTTGAGCCAGCCTTGCTAAAGGAGTTTCTATCTCACGCCCGGCAGTCATAATTAAGTCTGCAAATTCATCAATTATCAGGACAATATATGGCATAAACCTATGCCCGTGTTCAGGGTTCAACCTGCGTTCTATGAATTTTGCATTGTATTCTTTTAAATTTCTGACATGTGCTTTTTTAAGCAGATCATATCTGCTTTCCATCTCAATTGTTAATGAGTTCAACGTATTTATTACCTTCTGCGTATCAGTAATGATAGGTTCTTCAGTGTCCGGCAGTTTCGCCAGAAAGTGTTTTTCAAGTTTTGAATAAAGTGTTAGTTCAACTTTCTTAGGATCAATGAGAACAAATTTTAGTTCACTTGGGTGCTTTTTATATAGTAATGAAGTGAGAATTGCATTTAATCCTACCGATTTACCCTGGCCAGTTGCACCAGCTACCAACAAGTGGGGCATCTTTGCCAAATCAACAACATAAGTTTCATTTTGAATGGTTTTACCTAATGCTATTGCCAAATCATATGTTGATTCCTGAAATTTCTTTGCTGACAAGACAGATCTCATTGAAACAACTTCCGGATTGCGGTTTGGCACTTCTATCCCTATCGTGCCACGCCCAGGTATAGGGGCGATGATTCGAATTCCAAGAGCAGCAAGGCTTAAGGCAATATCATCTTCAAGGCTTTTAATTTTCGAAATACGGACACCGGGCGCAGGGACTATCTCATACAGTGTAACAGTTGGCCCTATTGTTGCTTTAATTTTATCTATCTGGATTTTATAATTGGCTAATGTTTCGACAATTTTGTTTTTGTTGCTGATAAGTTCATCATTCGTAACCTCCGGATTTCCTGATTTATGGTCTTCAAGCAGATCGATACCTGGATATTTATAGGTCGATAAATCAAGTTTTGGGTCGTACAGGCCAATTTCCCTTAAGAGCGAATCCGAATCAGATATTTCTTCAATAGAAGCTTCTCCCAATTCAAGTGAAATTTCATTTTCAATTGAACCAGGATCTTTAATTGTAGTATTATCATCAGCCAGTTTATCCAATAATTCAATATCAGGCTTTTCAAATACCAGTTCAACATTATCACCAGATACTTCCTTAGTCAGGTCTTCCCTGATTTCAACTATTTCGAACTCATTTGATTCTTGTTGGGCATCAGGTTCGATAACATTTATATTTTCTGAACCCTTAATTTCATTGGAATTTTTCTTAGCAAATAGTTTTTTTATTAATCCGGAAACCCAACCAATAAACTGTTTAAACGTGAAGGTTAAGTAAACAAATATTAAAAGAAAAATAAGAAAGCCAGTCCCGATTTTTCCCATAAATGCATTTAACCAACGTGTAACCAGATAACCATGCCCACCACCTAACCCGCTTCCTAAATAACCTCTTGTATCTCCTGTAATGTAACTTAATGTAACCGATATTAAAATTACACCAAAGATTATTATCCTGGTTGTTCTTCGTAAAGGTAGCAGTCTGACTTTCATTAGTCTTAACCCGGAAATAAATAATAGCATTACAAATCCGATTGAAGCTATACCGAACCATTTATTTATAAATAGGTTTGCAATCCTGGCACCAGTCTTACCTGCCCAGTTTTCTACAGTAGTATCAGGACCTGAAAAGATATTTTGCCAAGTAAAGCTTTGATCTGCTTTCCATGTAAAAAAAAATGAAATAAAAGCAATAGCCATGAAAAGCGAAATAAAAATCAACAATAAGCCAACAATAATTTTAAAACGTTCATCCCTAAAGAAGCCCTTTTTTTGTTCTTCTTTCTTATTACTTTTTTTATCTTTCTTTTCTTTGGCCATTATATATGTTAATTTTTTTAAGCAATCTATTCATAAATGTGAAAGAATAAAATATTCTCTAAACATAGAAATTAAAATATTTTTAGTCAAAATTAGTATTTCTTGAATTTGACTGATAAAGGAAAGCAGAAATTTATTAACAGATAATTCGATTTTATTCAAGCAGCTTATCGATAACCCCTGCCATTTTTTCCCTGCTGACTTTCTTATAATTTTTTGAGATATCAAATATATCGTCCGGGACATTATCGGGTTTATATTTATTGGCAGTCAGCTGCATCTCGATATTGCTGATACGGATATTGAATTGCATCAACAAACCATTTATCGTTTTAAAAGGATTCGATTTGTTGACATTTTTAATATTAATCTGATCAGTATAGTAAATTTCAAATGAAGGTTTTTGTATATCTTTAAACGAGACGATTGCTTTTTTACAATTGAGGCCTGCTATCAACTTAGTTTCGCTAACCAATGAAATGTTAAAATTTTTAAGGTCGTCAAAAAAAAACGGAGGTTCAAACTTTTCTCCGGCATAAAAATATCGGTTATCCATTACTTTAAGCATCATAGTGTTGGTTTGTTTTCTGAAATCACTGAGGTTACTTAACGAAAACATTCCCATAAAACCTTCTATTGTTGTAATGCTTTTGTGCGCCTTAAATTTCAAAATAACTTTTTTTGGAAGTAAATTTGTAGGCATTGAAGATTTATTGGAAAGATAAACGACATTATACTCCAATATACCTTGTGGCTGATTCGAAAAATCAATTGAATCACAAGAAAGTAAAAACAAAAAAAATATTATTATGAGTAGAAAAAATCTCATGTCGCAGTATTTCAGCTGTTTAGCTAATGACCTATTTTTGTAAATTTAGAAAAATATATTGATTAAATTAAGACAACAGTACTTTTTATTTGAATTATAAACGCTTATAAATTCATTAGCCTTAATAAAACTTTGATCATTTGTTAGATATATTAGTGATATCGGATACTTATTTTGAAGAATAAAAATATTTTTTAAAATTACAGAGAAAAAATATTTATAAAAAAAGACTTTTACACTCTGGAGCTTTCAGTAATACCTTAAATCCCAAGGTTTGAGGTTAATTGGCTAAAAGTCACTGGGTGACTAAAAACAATTTCGTTCATTTAAATTATTGAACTTTAATAAGTCACCCCGTGACTTGCGGATTTTAGGTAATATGTTAAATATTATCATTTGTGCATATATAAAATCTCTTTGGCACAAGGTTTGCTTTATTTATACAAAATATTTCAGGAGGGACAAGCAATGAAAACAAAAATTAAAAATACTTTATGGTTGTCAGTTTTTACTGGTGTCTTTTTAGCCAGCAATGTCAATGACACTAAAGCACAGGACGATATATATTACGTACCGGCTAAGAAGTCTGCTTCACAGACTGTAAGTTCGAATCAAAATATATCTAAGGATACATCAGGTATGTCGGATTATGAAAGATATCGTGCATACAGGGATGGATATGCAAATAAAAACGATGGCAAATCAGATTCTGGAATTTCGCGTGAAGATATTGCCAAGAAAAAAGGGATGGAACAATATAGTGGTCGAAATATAGAAAGCGATACTTCTGCTTATTCAAACAATAATCAAAATTATTCAGGCCAACCTTCAGATCCGCCCCAGGAAAATGCCACAATCTTAAATAATTATTATGATGATGGCTATTACAACGATAGGTTCAGTTATTATCACAGGTTTTACTTTGGGTACGATCCATTTTGGTGCGATTTTTACGATCCTTTTTATTTTGGCCTTGCCTGTGGTTACCCATTTTTTGGATTCGGTTTAGGGTTATATTCTCCATTTTGGGGATTTGGATATTACAGGCCTTATTACGGATATTATGGAGGACATTTTAACGGATATTATAATCATTATGGCTTTAATAATGGTTATGCAAATTCAGGTGGTATCAGAACATTAAGCTCACCTATTAACAGAAGTGCTAATGTTATGGGCAACCGGGCTATGTCAGGTGCAATGACTGCAACAACCCGCCGTTCTGCATCAAGCTCAGTTACACCTACTGAAACTCGCGGGGCAACATTTGATGGAGCAAGGAGAAGGGCTGCTTGGCAGACTTATCAAACAGTATCAGCTTCACATATCACAACTACCAGAAGTGCATCAGGAAATAACACTGTTAATACTAACAGAAGTTTAAGTATTCCTACTACGAGACTTGGAAATAATACAAAGGGATATTCTCCAAGCTACAGTGTTCCCGGCAGTTCAACAAGACGTTCTTATAATTCTTCCGGAGGAAATACATCATACTCACAACCACGGCGTAGTTCACAGGCCATGAGTGCGCCTGTAAGGAATTCTTCTGCGCCTTCTTCAGGTCATAGCGGGAATACCAGCCATAGTAGTGGAAGCAGTTCCTCAGGTGGTCATTTTGGTGGTGGAGGTGGTGGCCATCATGGAAGATAAAAGCATCAATTAATAAATCCGGATGCTCTTCTTTTCATTTAAATTAGAAGATCAGAAAATTGCAAATGGTAAAAAGTTCAATTTAAGTGTAACCTCAAAAATTAAACACAATGAAAAGGATTATTATAATATTATTGATCGTATCTTTTACAGAACTATTATATTCTCAAAACTATCTCAGTTCGACCAACGGATATTATATCGATGGTTTAAAGACTTCAGAAAATTTTTATACAAGTACCGCCCGTAGTACTGCAATGGGCGGTGCTTTTACTTCACTTGGCGGAGATTTGGGGGGTATTTCAGTTAACCCTGCAGGAATCGGAGTATTCCGTTCAAGCGAAATATCTTTTTCTCCAGGTTTTAGCGCAGTAAATACTTCATCTAATTATTTAGGTACCAAATCAACTGGTATAAATTATAACTATAATCTGGGAAATTTTGGGGCAGTTTTTAACTTCAAAAATAACAATGATGAAGGATGGTCTAATTTCAATATTGCATTTGGTGAAAATAAATTAAACAATTTCAATTATAATTATTCAATAGAAGGCACTACCAATAATTCTTCATTAACAAACGTGTTCCTGACGAACTCTTATAACCAGGATGGCTCTGCTAAAAGCCCTGCTAACCTTGATCCATATTCATCGATGTTAGCTTTTGATGCTTATGTAATTGATACAGCCAATGGTAAGTATTTTTCACCATATTCGAAGGTTAATCTCAAACAGGAGCAATTAATTTCCATGTCGGGTTCTATGAATGAATATTATTTTGGCTTTGGCGCCAATTACAATCATCAGTTATATATTGGGGCAACTTTAAATATAAGATCAGGAGAATATAATGAAGAATACGATCTTACAGAAACAGATATTAATAAAGTTTCTTATTTGGATTATTACAGGTATTCGACATCAATTAATACAAATGCCAACGGTTTTAATCTTAAAATTGGTGCAATATACAAACCTGTTGATTTTTTAAGGTTGGGGCTGTCATTGCAAACACCTACTGTTATGCATGTTGATCAGGCATCGAGCAATAAAATAATTTCTGTCAGGAGCGATGGAAACATTTATGATGTACCAAGTGTCGGTTACAGTGAATCATATTCTATTACAACGCCTTTTCGGGCAAATGCCGGAGTTGCACTAATACTTCAGCAATATGGCCTTTTAAGCTTTGACTATGAATATGTAGATTATAGAAGTATTAATTTGAGCAATAATTCTAATGGTTATGATTTTACTGCAGATAATGATGCAATCAGTAAGGGATTGAAAGCAACTAACAATCTCAGGGCAGGTGGCGAATTAAGGTTAGGTTCGGTATTTATCAGGGGAGGTTATGCTTATTATGCAAGTCCTTATGCCAGTTCGGAATATAATAAAGACGCGAACAGTACAATTTATTCTGGTGGAATTGGTTTTCGGAATAACAATTTTGTCTTAGATTTTTCTTATTCTTATTTAACGAGAGATGAAAAATATCCTATGTATGCTGGCGCAAGTTTGGCCAATTTAAGCAGCAATACAAGTAATTTCATGGCTACTTTTGGATTTAAATTTTAAGACGACAGATTCCACTATTTAAAATTTCAAGGGAATTTGGCCCCATATTGAATAACAAATCAATTATACTCAAGTTTGGGACAAAACCAAACTTTGAGCGAAAAACCTGGTAATAACTTTTAGGGCTAAAGTGGCTATCAGGTTTTTTCTTTTCTTTGG
>CAVSGB010000023.1:0-10629 GCA_963726845.1 uncultured Bacteroidota bacterium
TATGTCATGAACTTGTATATATTCCTTTAAACCATGATCCACAAATAAAAAAAGAAAGTACGAAAAAAACTTTGTTTGCGAAAGATGAGAAGGTAGAACTTTCGTTAGAAACTAAAAATGTTTCAAATTCTGATACGGTTCATCTTGTTGTTACTGTAAACCAAAAGTCTGTTGTTCAAAATATTGGGAAAAGACAGGATATCTATTCATATTTTACTTTTTATTCTGAAATAGCTAACCCGTTTGTAGCCGATACATTTAATACTCAAATTGCCAATAATATATTATTAACCGTCTTACCTATGCAATATCTTTGGAATGTAAATAAAAAAAGAAAAAATGAAGATTGTCCTTATTTATTAGAGAATAAAGGTTTCATTCTTTCAGGCAAAATAAAAAATCGGTTAAGCGAACAACCATTGCGCAATACAATTGTAACATGTGGTTTTACGGACAGCATAGTGGCACTAAAATATTGTTTAACCGATTCGAATGGAATGTTTTATTTTTTACTTGATCAGTTATATGACAATAAAGATTTGATATTGCAAATTACAGACACTAAATCGGCCAATAATGATATAATTTGGGAAATTGATAAGAAAAACAGACATTCTGAAATTTTTAACAAAAAAACAGTTTATTTTTCTAATATGGAATTGGGATTCCTTGAAAAATTCAGAAAAATAAGGTTGGTAAATGCAATTTTCCAGGATAGGTCGTCCAATGGCCAGGCAATAATAAATAAGAATAACTCTAAACAAAGACTGAATTTCTATGTAAAACCTGACTATACACAATTACCTTCTGATTACTCAGAATTAGTTGATTTTCATGATATCGTCGATAATATTTTACCTGGCGTAAAGTTTAAAAGCAAAGACAATAATTATTCGATCAATGTTTTGAATTCCGAATTAAGGGTTATGTATCCTCAGCAGGCTACTGTATTGTTAAATGGTGTCATATTTGACGATTTGGAATTTATATCAACGTTAAGTTCCAAAGAGATCAAACAAATAGATGTCATCCAGTCACAGATACTTTATGGCGATCTTACTTTTTATGGGTTAATATCTATTCGTACATATGATGGGAAAGTACCTGGAACTTATTTTAATAGTGAAAAAATACTTTATAAAAATGAGGTACAACAGAACCAGGGTAAACCAGACGAAATGCATATTAATAAAAATGAAAAGAACCTGCCAGATTTACGACAGACACTTTTTTCAGATGAATCTGTTCAACTTATTGGAAACAAAAAATTAGTGATTGAATTTAACACTTCTGATTTGAAGAGTTCATATATTATAGATGTTCAGGGCTTTTCCAATCAGGGTTTCCCGATTTCTATGTCATCTGAAATTGAAGTAAAATAAATTTAACTTATGATTAACCGTTGTTTCATTTTAACATTATTCTTTTTACTGGGCTATGAAGCATTAACTTTTTCGCAGTTCAATAATTGCCGATGTATTAGTGATGATATCATTGATAAGAATTTTGAGGAAAAAATTATTGCCAGAATATTTATTAATCAAATGATAGGCAAAAATGACCAGTTCTTTAATAACTGGATGCCAGGCGATATTTATTTAAACGATGGTTGCATCATAAAAAATGAACTTTTAAGATATAATATATTTACCGATGATTTGTTGTGGCTTCGTAAAACTGATTTTCAAACAGGTGTTGTCAACAAACAAATAGTCAATGAATTTACTCTTTACGATCAAAATAATTCACTTTTTGCAAAGTTTAAAAAGTTAAAAATCAAAAATTGGTATTCAGGCGATTCGGCAAACATTTTTTTTCAGGTTCTGGCCGAAGGGCAAGTTTCACTTTATGTCGATAGGAAAGCTTCGAGTTTGAAAAATACTAATGAAATCGTTAAAAAAAATGAGTATTTTCTTTTAAAAGATGGCATTCTTTTGAAATTCATTCCTAACAGATATAGTTTATATAGGATAATGGGTAAAGAAAAGCAAAATATGAGGTCGGCAATCAGATCGGAACATTTAAGAGTCAGAAATGAACCTCAATTAATCAGGGCAATCGAGCTATACAATAAAAACTCGGTTTCAAAACCAAATTAATTTGCTTCGACTTTAACTGTCTTAAACGAGAAGTGCTTCTGCGAAAAATAACTGTAAATTATGACAAGCCCCGAAGTAAGTATTTTCGATGGGGTAGGATAGAACCCACAAACCCCGACAAATAATTTCAGAAAGATATAATTCAATAATATGCAAACAAATACAGTTACTCCATAACGGAATAATTGTATACGTCCGCGCATCTGCGAATCTGAAAAAGTTATAAATTTCATCAATAAAAACCCTGTTATAAATGTTATTGGAAACACCATTAAAAATGCAGCAATATAAGGGCTTAATGAGACAATTTGAAGATTCAGGATTTGTTTCTTTAAAATAAAATTGTAACAGATAAAGTATAAAAATATATCAAGCGATGTGTTAAACCCACCACAAACACCGTATCGAAAAGTTTGTACAGGGATAATTTTTTGAAAAGGAATGTAAAGCCAATCAATAAAGTTAAAAATCCGGGTTTTAAAATATCTTAACCTGTTCACTAATTTTCAAAATATTTAAGAGAATAAAAAAAAATAATTTTGATCTTACTTAATCCATTGATGTAAAAAATCTAATAACGACAGTTCAATAAAATTTTACTGCCAAAAATAATAAAAGGGTTTGAAAAAAAAATATTTTGAAAAAATATTTGAATTTATAAATTGACTTCAAAATATGCGTCCATTGTCAATTTATTAATTTTGCAAATCAGAGATTATTAGTTTTATAATCAAGTCGCTAATGAAAATATTTTGAATTATTTTAATAATAAGTCGCCTGTTGACTGGTTGAATCAGTGCAATATTTTATTTTATTAAAAATTATTAAAAAAATTGCTATTTTCAACCTGCGGTTTACTTTTTACACTCATTATGATAGTTTCATATTGACAAAAAGCGCCATCAATAAATTGCATATAAGCTGAAATGAGACAAAAACCGAGAATAATAAGGACAATCCTCCTGCCTATAGTTTTAATACTTTTAATTTGTATGTCGTCCAATGAAAAACCCTGGATTAAAGAGTTGGATAAAAATGGCATTACAATTTATTTAAGGGATTATCAGGGTTCTCAATTTAAAGAATTCAAAGCAATGACCATCGTAAAAGCGCCAATAAAAAATATTTTGAATTTATTGACAGATTTTAAATCGTATCCAAAATGGGTTTTTGGCAATAAAAACACCATAATGTTCGAAAAAAAAAACAATGAAGATTTCATCTATTATACAATTGTCAAATCACCTAAACCTGTTGAGGATAGAGACCTGATAATTGAATTTAAAATAGTTGAATTGTCTGATAAAAAGTGTTCTGTAACAACAATTACTTTGCCAAAATACCTGAAAGAAAAACCCGGGATTATCAGGGTTAAACAATTTATCGGAACATGGGAATTAGTTAAAATAAATGAAACAGAAACACTGGTAACAACACAATGTCATTCAGAGCCAGGAGGGGAAATCCCGGCCTGGGTAATTAATTATATGATTGTTACAGGGCCTTACGAAACATTGGGGAAAATGAAGAAAATGCTGAAATAGTGAAAGGGTTGATTCAATTAAAAATCAATATCATTTAACATTATTAATTACGATTTATTAAATTCAAAGTTTTTATTTTCTTTTTAACATAATAATAACATTAGAGTTTATAGTTTTACCGGTATAAAGGTTTTAATCAAATCATTTTAAATTAAAATTAACATGTTTACAAAATTGAAAAATTTTCTGATTTTGGTTATTTGCTTTCCGGCGCTTTGTTATTCGCAGCAATATTTATTTATGGATAATGGAGCCTACAAATATTTAATTGGTACACAGGAACCCGATTCTAATTGGCGTAAACCGGATTTTGACGATTCGGACTGGTTGCATGGGTATAAGAACATTGGATATGGCCATCAGAATGACAGCACAAAAATACCTCCGACTATTTCTCTTTACATGAGGATTAAGTTTAATGAAACAGACAGCGCGATTAAAACTTTTACCAATTTCAATCTCAGGGTAGATTTTGACGATGCATTTGTCGCTTATTTAAACGGAAAAGAAATAGCCAGGGTTAATCTGGGAAAACCAGGAAGCCCTGTGCCATATAACAGGCTATCGGACAGGGCACATGATGCTTATGGATACCGTGACTACTATAATCCAATTGACGGATATTATATTGATGATTCGGTTGTTTCAAAGTGTATCATTGCCGGCATCAATGTATTGGCTATACAGGTACAGAATGACAGTGTCAATGGATCCGATTTATCTTTCAATTGTCATTTAATTAACCTCACAAATTCATATTATAGCCTATGGAACTCTTCTTTTCGTTATTTCAGGCAGGTACAATTAGATTCTTCCAAATTTCCGATAATAGAAATTAATACCGATGCATTTGGTATTCCTGAGCCGCATATTAAATATGTGGCAAAAATGGGCATTGTAAATAACGGCAGGGAAAGTAAATAAAGTTAACGACTCATTAAATGAATATAACGGCAGGATTAAAATAGAGTGGAGAGGACAATCGTCGGTGGATTTTCCAAAACGTTCTTTCGATATTGAAACTGACGATTCGACGGGCAATAACTTGAATGTTCCCTTGTTGGGCATGCCTGCCGAAAATGACTGGGTTTTGTTTGGGCCATTTGCCGATAAAAGCCAGATAAGAAATGAACTCGAATTTAATATTGGGCGCAAATTAGGGCATTATGAACCCAGATCGAGGTTTTGCGAATTTTTATTAAATGGCGAATTTCTTGGTTTGTATGAATTATTTGAAAAAATAAAAAGGGATTCGAACAGGGTAAATATTGCAAAACTTACAACCAGTGATAATTCAGGTATCAATGTAACCGGAGGGTATATTATTAAATATGACAAGGGGCCAACGATTGCGGCCTGCTTCAATATGTCTATCCAAAAGATGGCGACATAACCCAGGAACAGGGAGCTTATATTTGTGGTTATGTTAACAATGCTTATTCAACTTTAAACAAATCAAATTTCAGGGATACGGCAGTCGGTTATAGAAAATATATCGATATTAGTTCCCTGGTCGATTATGTAATTGCACAGGAAGTTTCGAAAAACTGCGATGCATATTTGTATAGTACATTTTTATATAAAGACAGGGACTCAAATGGCGGGAAGTTGAAATACGGGCCTTTGTGGGATTATGATATTGCTTTTGGTACTTCTCAGTATCAAAACGGTTATTTGACCAATGGCTGGCAGTTTATGTATAACCAGGAACTGATGATACATAAAATGATGAATGATTCAGCGCTCGCAAACCTGCTGATAAACAGATGGGCGCAGGTACGAAAAGGGTTTCTGCGAACCGATTCATTAATGGGGCTTATTGATTCACTTGTAAATTATCTATACGACGCCAGGATAAGAAATTACGAAGTTTGGCCAGTTATTGACAAACAATTATTTGGTGATCAACTTAGCGTTTCGACTTCATATGAAAATGATACCAGTAAAATGAAAAACTGGTTGAGGGCGAGGCTTAAATGGATGGATGCCAATGTCAATGCATTATCTGTGGTACCAAGTTCTGTGAACCCTTTATCAGCCGGAAACATTAACAGTTTTGAGACTTATCCCAATCCGTTTACTACTCAACTGACTATTGATATGAATATTGTCAATGAAAGTAATTTTGAGGTAAATATCACTGATATGACAGGAAGGACTGAATCATTGACCAGGAACCTTAAATTACATAATGGCTTTTATAGACTTAAATTAAACAGTAAGGATATTTCAGGGCTTCATTCTGGTGTATATATTCTTACAATAAACGAAAATGGCACAAAAGTTTACCAGGAAAAAGTGTTTAAAAATTAAGATATTGTCAATTTTGAAATTAAATATTAAATTAATTACTTATAAAAAAATGAAACATTTTATTGATTTCCATAATTGGACGGGCAGGCTTAAAAAAAGTCTATACTCATTTAAATCTTCAGCGAAGGTAATTTTCTTTATTACCGGAGTTGCTTCAACGGTATGGTTTCTGATCAGGGTAATCCCAAAACCCCAAAGGGCCACATACCCATGCATGAGGGCAGCCGCACCGGTAATGTCGGGGTTTATTATCTATCTTTTGACTTTGGGCGGTTCGGCTATATTTTTCAAAAAGGCATATTCCAGGTTTATGCAGGCCAGGTATTGGCCAGCTTTGGTTTCAATAATCATCTGTTTTGGTTTTTTCTTTGCATTCAGTATTAACGATGCCATGAAGTCTTCTGCTATTGAACCAGTCACAAAAATCAGCTGGGATACCGTGGTTCCCGACGGGCATAATAACCCGATGGGAGTGGGCCAGGGTATTTTCCCCGGGCGTGTTGCCTGGGCATGGAATTTGTATGCAACCGATCCAAACTGCACACAACAGATTGATGATGCATTCTTTATGCCTGTCAATAACAACCAGGATACAATTAATAAAATGGCCGATAATTCTATAAAAAAAATAGGCGGGCAAATTACAATTAAAGATTCCTGGGATGCAATATTCAAATATTTTAATAACAAAAAAACCGGTACCGCCAGCGGGTATAAAACCGGCCAGACAATTTTTATTAAAGTAAACAATGGCCAGGCAGGTTGGGCAATAAATCCGGCAGATTTATCAGAGGCTGGCGAATCATCGGCAATGACAGGTAAAAATAATATTGCTATCGGTGAAACAGACCCATGTGTAGTTCTGGCATTTGTCCGTCAATTGGTCGATAGTTGCGGAATACCTCAGGCCAGTATTTATATTGGCGAACCAATGACCCATGTGTTTAAAAGCATGTACGATCTGATTCACTCAAATTATCCGAATGTAAAAGTTTTGGATAAGGACAATTATACTTCATTGGGCAGGACAACGTCTGCCGGGTGGACAAACAACTCGGCTATAACTTATTCCGATAAAGGCATGGTAATGTCTGATGCAGTAACTGATGAAATTATGCTGGAAATGAACAATGCTAATTACCTTATTAATATGGCAGCACTTAAAGCTCATGCCCGGGCAGGGGTAACTTTTTGTGCAAAACTTCACTTTGGATCACATGGCAACCATGGTACTTATGGGTTTGGTTCGTTTGATTTGCATGCCGGCCTTATATGTACGGTTGATAACGATGTATTTTCTTCAGGGGTCAGGGGCGACTATCACATGTACAGGGTGCTTACCGATTTAATGATGCACCCTAAGCTAGGGAGAAATACTGTTTTATTTATTGTGGATGGCTTGTGGGGTGCAATTGAATCGACCGATATGCCGGTAAAATGGAAAACATTTAGCAATGAATGGCCTAATTCATTATTTGTTTCACAGGATGAAGTTGCAGTGGAATCTGTTTGTCTGGACTTTATGAGGGCCGAAGCAAGGGTTAATACATTATTTGATTACAGGCCATTCTTTCCGGCTGTTGACGATTTCCTGCACCAGGCGGCAGATAGCGCTAACTGGCCATTGGGAATAAAATATGACCCGGGTAAAACGGGTACATATGTCGCAAGTTTAGGTGTTCATGAACACTGGAATAATCCTACAGATAAACAATATACAAAAGATTTATATTCTAATGGCACAGGAATTGACCTGGTTTCAATTCCTGAAAGTTTAGTCAAACACGAAAATAATATAATGGATGTTTCATCTCCGGTAGTTACAGAAAATTTTTCTATTTATCCAAATCCTTGTACCAGCGCGACTTCTGTTTCGTACCAACTAAAGAAAAATTCAAGTGTAAGTGTCTTTCTTGTTGCAATGAACGGAAAAGTTGTAAAAAACATTCGACAGGGACAATTATATGCAGGAAATTACAATGATAAAATAGATATTCAAAATTTAAAAACCGGCATGTATATTTGCGTATTAAAAACATCAGATGGTATAAAAACTGCTAAACTTGAAGTAAGATAGTTTTAATAATCAAATTTTTGGATTTTGCAAAAGGGGATTTTTGATTTTCCCCTTTTGTGTATATAAACTAAAAAAACTTAATAATATTCTCATGAAAAATTTTGGTTTGATTCTTTTCATTTTAGGTATGCTCACTTTTGTTGCATGTAAAAAAGAAGGAACAAAAAGTAATAAAAAAGAAATATTATCATTTACCCTTAAAGAGCAAATCGACAGTGCGACAATTGATAATATAGGGCATACAGTAACAATTCCAGTGTCAAGTAGTACAAGTTTGGATAAACTTTGTCCAAAAATAGTGATTTCAGAAAAGGCAACTATAAAACCAGCTTCAGGAGATACAGTCGATTTTTCAAATAGCCCTGTTAAATATTTAGTTACAGCCGAAGATTTAAGTACTCAAATTTGGCAGGTGAGTGTCAATTATATTTTATCAAACCTTAACCACCAATTTATTTCATCTATTGCTATAGATCGGCTCAAATATTAAATGGATTGGCGCTGATAGTGGATTGTATAAGAGTGTTGAAAATGGTTTTGTCCTTGAAAATATTTTATTTTCAGGTAAAATCCATTCTTTATTCTTTGAACAACCTTCTAACACACTTTGGATAGGTTCTGATGGTGGGCTTACAAAAGTTATTATTAATGGTTCTAATATTTCAAGCACAATGGTTCCATCAATAAATTTAAGCAATCAATCCATTCAATCTGAGTATATTGATTCTACTTCCAAAAGATGGTTTGGTACTGCAAACGGTTTTTCATTAAATATTAACACCACCTGGAAAATTAGCAATTTTCAATACAGCAGTGCACTTAAAGAAATCCACCCTATGGATATAGAAAAAACCGGTATCAATTCTATTTCATGCTGGAATGGCGATTATTATTTTGCTACCAACACTTATGGGCTTTACAGGGCATTTAACTTTAAGGATTCCATTGATGCCTTTACCGGGGCAACCCAATGGGCAAGCCCGTATAATGGCAATGCGGTTACTGATACAATGTTTGTTGTTTTTGTTGATTCAAAAGGAAACCAATGGATGGGAGGCACAAATGGTGTTCAGGTGCATACAGGGCACGATTCGAAACTTAATATAACATCTTTTAGCGATGTGTTGCCAAATTTATATATTCATGCCATTGCCGAAGCGCCCGATGGAAAAATATGGGTAGGTACAGAACAAGGCCTTGCTAAATATGATGGTACCAATTGGGCAACCGTAAAAAGTGGGTTACCCAGTCTTTTTATTACTGCAATTGCATTTGATAAGGTTGGGAGCGCCTGGATTGGCACAAAAATGGGACTGATTAATATTAAAAATTAAAAAAACTTCCAATTTTTTAATTAGTTTTTGATAGTCTGAAAATGAATGGTCAAAAAGAACTTTATGATTTATTTGAAAATTTAGAAATTAAGTTCGATTATTTCGAACATCCACCAGCACCGACCATTGAAGAAGCAAAAAAATACTGGAAAGAAATAGACGCATTTCACTGCAAAAACCTTTTTTTCAGGAACCATAAAGGCGATAAACATTATTTGGTTATTTTAGACCATCGCTATAACCTGGACATACATGATTTGGAAAAACGGCTAAAACAAGGAAAGCTATCATTTGCTTCGGCCCATCGAATGATTAAATACCTTGGCATACTGCCCGGATCTGTTTCTCCGTTTGGATTAATAAATGATAAAGAAAAACATGTACATGTTTTCATCGATGAAAACCTGAAAAAATCAAAACGGATAAGTTTTCATCCAAATATGAATACTGCATCAATAGTTATTGCTTTTAGTGATTTTTTAAAGTATCTTTCATATATTAGTAACTCGTACGAATTTTTTAAACCATACGATTAGAAAATATTTTCTGATTTATTTGTAACAATTCAGGTATCAGTAAAATTTTGTAATATTTTGGAATTTAATATGTTAAAATATTTCATGCAAAGATCGCAAAGTTCTTATATTTAATACTTTGCAATCTTGGCGTTTTTTTTCTTTGCGAAACTTTGCGTGAACCATTTTTTGAAATTATTTGAAAATTAACCACATGACTTAAACTGAATTTTCATGTGCTTTACTATCGCAATTCATCAAACCCGCACCGAAATTGAAATAAGGTATAATAAAAAGTTTGAGGCCGGGTCAGAAAATTTTGAACCACGTTATTACTTTTCAGCTTTTGATTTTCCTGAAGTACCAGTAATTTCACAAGAAAAATCAGAAACTATTTCAGTAATGCATTGGGGACTTATTCCATCCTGGTTAAGAGATATTGATAAAGTAAATGAGTTTAAGTTAAATACCCTGAATGCAAAAGCCGAAACTTTGCTTGAAAAGCCATCCTTTCGGCAATCGGTTTCGGGCAAGCGCTGTTTGATAATAGTTAATGGATTTTTTGAATGGCAGCATGTTGGCAAGGAAAAAATACCCTATTTTATTCACTTAAAGGATGAAGAATTGTTTTCTTTAGGTGGGTTGTATGATAAATGGGTAAATAACAAGACAGGTGGAATTTATAAAGGGTTTTCAATTTTAACCTGTGAGGCAAATCCATTAATGGAAAGAATTCATAATACAAAG
>CAVSGB010000024.1:0-3390 GCA_963726845.1 uncultured Bacteroidota bacterium
TGGCAATAGCCAAAGAAGCTAAAAATGACGCAGTATCTGAATTTGGTAAAAATGTTATAGACCCTTTTTCAGCAATATTCGAAATGTCTGGTTTTGAGATAGACTATGAAACTTGGCTTAAAAGTGAGACAACGAGACAAGCACAAAAAACATTACAAAATCATATTGGAGACTTTCATCAAAATATTCTTGGCTATTCAAAAGGCTGGGTAAATAAGAAAACTGGAAATGTTATTGACTTGGTTTCTGATGAAAAGAGAATTATTGCTGAAATAAAAAATAAACACAATACCATTTCTGGTGGCAAACTTTCAGATTTATATACTTCATTAGATAATTTGGTTAGTCCTAAATCCAGTATCTATAAAGGTTATACAGCGTACTATGTTGCTATAATTCCAAAGAAACCTGAAAGATATAACAAACCTTTTACACCTTCAAATAAGGACAAAGGTGAAAAATGTCCTTCAAATGAAAATATCAGAGAGATTGATGGTGCAAGTTTTTATAGCCTTGCAACAGGTTATGTTAATGCTCTTGAAAGCCTTTTTGATGTTCTTCCTGATTTGATATATGAATGTTCAGAACATCGCTATAAGATCAAAGATAAAGAAAAGCTGAAAGAGTTTTTTAAACTTGCTTTTAAGTAAGCTTACACACAAAGGCAAGCACATTTGCAATTCACACAAAAACAGCCCACAAGGCGAAAATTGCAAAAGAGCTTACCTTTTTAACCTCCCGCAAGGATATATTTGTGCAACTTGATATAAAAAATAAAGCCCAGCAGCCAACATCGGCTCATATAAAATGCGGGTTATAGCGGGTTTGCAAGTTCAGTGCTTTCTAATTATATTTGTGTAGTGGGATTTATTGTGCAAGTAAATCCCGCACTTTACATAGCCGAGGAACGTTTAGCCACCATTAAAAAATCACGTAAACAGTGAGATTCAATAAATACATCTGGGAATTATATAAGGATTCTGCAACAGGAAAAGAAATCATTAATAAATGGTCTTTAACAAATGACTTTCCTGATAAGGAATATAGCAAAGATTGTGTACAATCAGATATTGATAAATTACGAAAAAATAATTTAGATAAGTATATAGTCGACACTAAAGTAAATTGGAATAGACTTTTAAAAGATTGTTTTTCTAATTCAGGATTTACAATTGATAATGCCTACAATGTTTATGAAAGATGGATTAATGATGGAATAAATATAAACACTTTTGAAGTTATTAATAAGGAGAATTTTCAAATTTGGACTGTAAATATTTCAATTTTCTCTCAAATTTTACATTCAGCATTTCCTGATTACTTTTTCCCATATATTTTTAAATATGCATTTAATAAATTCCAAAAAATATGCAATGAGTTTAATATTCCAATACCAGAAGTGCCTAAGAAGAAGAACTGGAATGATAGGGCATTATATTATATTGGATTATGCGAAGCATTATTAGAATTTAGAAAAACAAATGGATTTACGCCAGGAGAATTATGTGCATTTTTATATGACTTTGCTCCAAAAGTAATGGATGAATTAGAAGACAAAGAATTGCCCATTCCTTCTAAAGCATGGTTTGTTGGCGGAAACAAGAATAACTTTGAGTTTTTAGATAAATCAACAGATGATAGCAAAGATTTTTGGCAAGGAAACCTTGATGCCCGAAAAGGTGATATAGTAGTAATGTATTGTCTTTCGCCACGTAGTTATATTCATTCAATTTGGCGTGTGATTGGCGATGGATTTGCTGACCCATTTTTTTATTATTACAGCACTGTATATTTGTCAAAATCAATAAAACTTGATGTTAAAATAACTCAAAATGATTTGGTGAATAACGCAATATGGTCAAAAAATTCTTTGGTCAGAAAGAATCTTCAAGGATTAAATGGATATCCAATAGAATATATGGAATATTTAGAATTGCTTTCAATTCTAAAGTCTAAAGGACAAAAATATAGATAATTTACCTATTATTAAACCTACAAGTAAACTTGAAACTGATGATTTAAAAGATGAACGAGATGTTGAAGTTCGCCTAATAGAACCTTTTTTGGATTTATTAAATTACAAACCTAAAGATTGGATACGTCAAATGCCTGTAAAAATGGGTCGTGGTGAGCGTAATTATCCTGATTATTGTTTTAATGCAAATTCCATACGTGGAGAGGAAACTGCAAAAATCATTTTAGAATCAAAATATGAGATAAAGACTCAAAAGGAATTACAGGAAGCATATTTTCAGACTAAATCTTATGCAATGAGATTACAGGCTGAGAAATTTGTAATAGCTGCACGAGAGGGCATCTGGATATATAAACCAAAAAATATGGTTTATAAATTTGATGACTATTTTCATTGTAATTGGTTTGATATTGAGAATCCAGATATTTTACATAAATTGCGTCAACTAATTGGGAAACAATAATAAACAGTGGCTAACAACGGCTCATAACCAATGCGGGTTTCAGGGGTATGCGAGCGGCAGCGCCCGCTGGCAAGTTTTATATCGGGGGATAGAGTCGCAGCTCCGCAATCCCGCACTGGTCATAGCCGCAATCGTTTGGGCGCAAGCTGAGTTGACAATCAGAAACAGTATTATGATACATTATTTTTAAATCAAGTAGTGTTATGTTAAGTTTAATCAGGCGTAAAGACCTCACCCTAAATCCCTCTCCAATAGAGAGGGACTTGCCCCTTCTCCTATTGGAGAAGGGGTTGTGGATGAGGTGAAATTAAGTCAATTTACAATTAACATAACAGTAGTTATGGATATGTCAGGTTAATGTCGTCTAAATGACGTGATAAATACAATAAAATTCGTGTATAGTTTTTAAGTTAATATTTAATCTTGCTCGAAATTTCAATGAATCATGAATCAACCAGATTTAGGTAAAAAGATAGCTGAATTGAGAAAAGCCAAAGGTTTAACTCAAGAAGAGCTTGTCGAAAAATGTAATTTAAGTGTTAGGACACTTCAAAGGATTGAATCCGGCGAAGTTTCTCCACGGAGTTACACCATAAAGATAATTTTTACTGCTCTGGATTACAATGTTTATGATTCATCTGAAATTACTCTTAATAAATTCAGTAAAACTGAATTTATTGTAACCAATTGGCTTGAGCAATTTTTTAGATATTTTCTTGATTTATTTAACTTAAAAACAAACACTATGAAAAAGATTACAATTTTATCGATTATGTTTTTTGCAATAATTTTTGGATTATTTGCATTATTTACAGAAAGCAAAGCTCAAAGTGATAACAAAGATGATAGTAAGCTGTCCGACATAAATTCTTCGAAGGGCTCAACTACAAGCGAAATGGTGTTCGCAAGTTTTAAATGTGCAGAATGTTTTGAGGAAGATTATGAAATGACT
>CAVSGB010000025.1:0-8328 GCA_963726845.1 uncultured Bacteroidota bacterium
TAAAAGAATCTTTCCAGTCAAGGGAAAATTCCCAACCCTGGTTTGTCATTTTTCCTATATTTACTATGGGCCTGGGATCAATTCCGGCAGCTTCCTGATAATTGTCGCGTACAGTCCAACCGGCATATCCTGGTATATTTGTCGTCAAAAGCATCCCAATGTTATGCCTTTCGAACCTGTCAACAGTAACACTTAATTTATTATCAAAAAAAGTCAGGTCAGCCCCGTAGTTTTGGTTCCTGATATCTTCCCAATGAATTGCCTGGTTGGCCAGTACGTTTGGCCTGGCGCCAACACTTTCACTGGAAGTATTGCCAAAAGCATATTGCCAGGTTTGAAGTACAGCTACCGTTGAATAGTAGGCATAATCGCGGATTGAATTGTTACCATTGTTGCCCAACGCATAACGTAATTTGCCGAACGATATAAAAGGCAAACTGTTTTTTACAAAATCTTCTTCTGAAAATTTCCAACCTGCCGAGAAACCTGGAAAATTACCATACCGGTTATCAGGCCCAAACCTGGATGAATAATCGCGCCTGAAGTTTGCCTGAACCAAATATTTTTCTTTATAATCTAAACTTAAACGTCCAAGGTAAGAATATCCTGTAGTTTTCGAACCTCCCCCGGATACCAGCTGTACCCCGGCAGTAGTAATATCCTGGCTGGAATTGAAATACTGCATCTCAGGCGTTTGGGCAAGCAAATTATTACGGGTACCTTCAATATCCATACTTTCACTGGCACCAACTTCATAACCTGCCAGGGCAGCTAAATTAAAATTATTAAGCAGTGTAGCATTATATTTGATTAAATCCTGCCAGTTATAATTAAAATTCTGCTGCATATACCTGTATATTTGAGAAATGTTGTTACTCTCACCAGGCCCGTGAACCAAAAGAATAAGTGGGTGTAAAAGTGTAATTGTTATTATAATTTAACCCGCTGCTGATCCTCGACTCTAATGAAAGTCCTTTCATTGGCTCAATAATTGCAAAGAATGTTCCCTGCCCTGCATAATTTTTATTTGCCTGGTTGGGATCTAACAAATCAATAGCTAACATTGGATCGCCTGCCTGGCCATAAATTTTAGGAACAAAGTTCCCGGTACTGGTATAAGGTGGCATATAAGGAAGTACCTGGAGAGCGTTCATAAGAGGTGAGGCATATTCATTTTCGATAGGCCTAGTTCGGAAGGCCTGACGTTATAGAATTATTAAACCCCATTTTTTCGCCTATTTTAAACCAATCAGATACTTTAAAGTCGCTGTTTAAACGAAAATTGAACCTTTGATAAGAGGATGATTTAAAAATACCTTCCTGGTTGATATATCCAACACCCAAAAAAGCTTTTAATTTTTCATTTCCCCCTGAAACATTAAAATCGAGGTTATCCATTGGAGCAACCTGAAAAATCATATCCTGGTAATTATAAGTCGGTGCACTTTGCCAGTTAGGATACCTGAAAGTATGCTTTCCTTGTAATGCCTCCTGCTCAGTAAATGTTTTCTCATACTCAGGGCCGGTTGCCATATCGAGCCTTTTTGGAACATACTGGTATCCATGATAATAATTCACTTCTACCATAGGTTTCCCTTCTTTGCCCCGTTTTGTAGTAACCAAAATTACACCGTTCCCGCCATTGGCGCCATAAATTGCAGCAGAAGCACCATCCTTAAGGATTTCGATACTTTCAATATCATTGGTGTTTACTGTGCTTATATCTCCACCCGGAATACCATCGATGACCCACAAAGGAGTACCTCCGTTTAAAGAAGAAATCCCACGGATACGAATCTCAACATTTGAGCCGGGAGCTCCAGTTTCCTGGTTAACCTGTACTCCTGCAGCCATGCCTTGCAATGCTGCATCAATTGTAGCTGAAGGAATTTTTACAATTTCTTCTGCTTTAACCGATGCAACAGCGCCGGTAAGGTCGCTCTTTTTTTGAACCCCGTACCCAATTACAACAACTTCGTTTAGTTGTTTTACATCTTCTGAAAGGGCCACTTCAATTGAATTTTGCTGGCCTGCTTCTATTTCTTTCGTGACATAGCCAACATAAGTAATAATCAAAACCGAACTATTACCAGGCACTTTAACTGAAAACTTTCCATTAAGGTCAGTAACTGTTCCTGTTGTTGTGCCTTTCACAACAACATTAACCCCAGGTAACGGCGACCTTCCATTGTCGGTCACAATCCCTGTTATAGAGCGCTCTTGTGCCAGGACAACTCCTGATAACACAATTAATAATAGCAAAGCCAGAATACTTTTTCCTGTAAACCAGCAATGCTTTCCATGAAAATCTTTTTGCTTCATAAATCTTTGTTAGTTTAGTTTGACAATAGGTAGATATGTATTATTCTTGTTAGTCTATATTTAAGGAAATTAGTTATCACAAGTACTATCATATAATACGTATTATTTACACTTTATTTTTTTTAGTTCAAATATATAATTTTATAAATGAAAATTGCATAACCTTAATAAAAAATAATTTTAGAAAACATCGAATAGCTTTAAGTATCTTCAAATTTTATTTCTAAACCTGAATTAAGACCTTCTCTTAAAACTACCAAAGCACCCTTCGAATACGTTCAGGGCGTCTCTGCAGTCTAATCATATTGAGCGAAATTGAAATTTGACAAATTTTTTCAAAAACTAATATTTAAAAAAGCCCATAATAAAGTTATTTATAAAACTTTAAGAATTCTTTTTTAATCAACAATTTTTTCATTTACATTCGACACGAAAATTTATTTTATTAGTTATTATTCCGGATTTGATATTGAATTTTTTCGTTTCGTTCGTTCTAAATTAGTTTATTAATGAGTTAAAAACGCTTAATTGAATTTCCCAATTAACATTCGTTAACACATGAATTCGCTTTCAATTCAAGAAACTGCGTAATTTTACGGTTCATATAATAAACCAATTATTTGTTAAACTAAAAAAATAAAATTATGAAAAAGTTAGCCCTGTTTGCCGTTGCAATGTTAATTTTCGCTGCAACTGTTGTAGCACAAACAACTCCTGCCACCACCACTCCTGCTAAAGACACAAAGAAAGAAGAACCTAAGAAAGAAGCCAAAGCTGAAAAGAAAGATGCCCCAAAGAAAGCTGAAAAGAAAGATGCCCCAAAGAAAGCTGAAGCAAAGAAAGATACAACAAAGAAGAAATAAATTTTTAGAATTGATGATCAATTGTAAAAAGTAGTTTAATAATTAAAATTAAAAAGTCATGAAAAAAGTATTAGTTTATGCATTAGCATTTGTATTTGTAGCTGGCGTTGCAGCTACTTCAGTTATTGCTCAAAACGCAGCTGGGACAAAACCAGCAACAGAAGAAAAAAAAGAAGCCAAAGCTGAAAAGAAAGAAGCCAAAGCTGAAAAGAAAGAAGCCAAAGCTGAAAAGAAAGAAGCCAAAGCTGCAAAAAAAGATGCTAAAACTGAAAAGAAAGAAGAAGCTAAGACTCCTGAAAAGAAATAATTCTTTTTTGAAGATACAAGGAAGGCTGCAAAAATTAAATGCAGCCTTTTTTGTTTTATTTAATTGATTTGGACTTTAATAGGCTTATGGATTAAAAAGATAAAAATGAACTCATCCCTTAGAGGTGTATTAATTTTCTGATTGATCCTGATGACTAACCCCTGGCTTAAGCCCATGACTATATATTCATCTTGTTTATCTCGAACCTAATGGTTTTACGTAATTGGGCGAAACGGCTAATCTTTTATAATAATATAAACTAGATATAACACACATATAACCTATATATAATTTTCTTATAATTTACATTAAAAAATAGTATGTTAAATGTTTGTTTTATCTTAGAAATATAAATATTAAAACATAATTATAGTTAAATTACATTAGAATATATTCAAGGACGGATTTATCCAATAACAAATTTTTATAAGCTAGGCGGCAACCCTGCCGACATTTTTCCAGGTGATTTTAATGGCGATGGTAAAACAGACTATTTATGTTATGTACCAAGTGCAACAGTAACTAATGTTTACAACTAACCAAATGTTACCATTAATCCAGGCTGGCATCTTTTTTATTCCACAGGGAATTCAATTGTTGAAATGCCCAATGTCCCTTTTAATAATACTATTGACCCGGCAAATACAGTTTCTTCTATTGTTGTAACAGACCTTAACAATGATGGAAAAGCCGATATTGTATATACACAGAATAATACCATGTCAATTTATATTTCCCAGGGTACTGGTTTTAAAAACATCACCCCCACGCCCATAACCGTTTCATCGAATGCTTCACCAAGTTTTGCTTATGTTTATCCTCTCGATTTGAACAATAATGGGCAAAAGGATTTAATCTATTTATGCGATAGCCTGAGCGCCAATAATGTACAACTTATCAATTATAATAAAATTGTTTTTAATACCCCATTGAATAACCCGTTGTTTGTTAATAATATAACTGATGGCAACAACAATACTTCAGCCATAACATATTCAGTATACCATGACAACACAACGAAGGAGCTCACATACCCGCTAAGGGTATTGCGTGGCCCAATGCAAATAGCAACAGGTGTGGAAAATTATAATGGTAAATCTAATCCCTGGTCAAATTATACCTATATTTTCTCTGTCGGTACAATCCATCTTCAGGGAAAGGGCTTTTTGGGGTTTGCCAATGACAGTACTTACGAATCGGTGGGCGGTTCATCTTCAAAGAGTACTTTCATTAACAATATAGACCTAAACCTAAACCCTGGAATTTATTATACTTCATTACAAAGCCAGAACAATTATAAGAATAATAACCTGGTATCAACAATTACCAATAGCGTTCCGTATGCTTATGGCGGGAACACTGCCAATAAATTATTCTTTCCCTTTTCTATTCAAACAATTACAAAAAACATAATTACAGGATATACAAACACCACAACACGTGTGTTTAGCACTTTGTTTGGAAGGGTGACGGATAATAAATCCGTAACTTCCGATGGATGGACAATTGAAACACAGCCCAGTTACGCCCTGGTATCAGGCAATACATCCAGGTTATCGCAGATGGTGACAACGCGTACACTTGGGACTGATATTTATACTGCAACTACCACGTACAATTATCAATCATCGTCTTCTTTCCGGCTTACCTCCCAAGTAACCCAAAACATGGTCACTTCTACATATACGGCATGGGACCCCTACGGCAATGTTAAAGGGACAACCGTTTCGGTAAGTGATGGTACACCTTCACGGAACACGGTAAATGCATACGATGGTTATGGCAGGTTCCTGACCAGTTCTAATAATGTGGAAGCAGGGCTTACCTCCACTGCTTCGTACCAAAATACCGATGGCGCGGTACTTAGCCAGACTGACCGAATGGGTTGACTACCACCTGCAGCTATTCTTCCGGCGGCAATGCAATGATTAATACCGCGACAGCCCCCGATGGGAACATCGCAACCACTACCCTCGGGTGGGACAACTCGGGCACCGGCCTTTATTATACTGAAAAGAAAGTGACCAATGGAAATAAGGTAACCGATTATTTCAACGCGGCAGGCTGGAAGGTGATGGAAACATCTTACGGGTTTAACAGCGCTTTATTGACAACCACCTGGACGTACAATCCGGACGGGACTGTAAGTTCTATTTCGCCCCCGGGGCGCCCTCTGAATTTTTTACCTATGACACGTATGGCAGGGTCGTAACTGATAAAGGCCTGAACAAAAGTCTCAGCTATTCCTATTCAGGGAATACAGCAACAGTTACAGATAATAATTCCAAGGAGGCCAAGACCCAAACCTTCGATGCCCTCGGTAACGTGATTGGTATTACCGCTACTACCAAGAACATATCATATACCTATGCTGCATCGGGGAAAGTGGTTACCATCATAACCGGTAGCTACCCTACTAAGATGACTTATGATAACATGGGTAACCAGCTTAGCCTTACCGATCCGGATGCCGGGACAACAAACTATACATACAACGGTTTCGGCCAGCTCATGACACAGACTGATGCCAAGGGCCAGGTAACCACATGTGCTTATGATAATGCCGGGAGGATTAAGTCAAAAACTGGTGCCGGGCTTACCGCATCTTATGTTTATTCCTCCTCGGCAGGGCTCCTCGGCCTCTTACAAACCGCTTCGCGTGACAATGTTACTGAAACGTATACCTACGATGCATTGTGCCGTACTAAAACAGTCAACACAAACGGCCCTGTAGCCCCGGGAGATTTCAACAACAATTTCCTGACAAGTAATACCTACAATACTGCAGGACAGGTAGCAAGTGTTGCTTATCCTTCCGGGCTTACTGTAAACTATGCTTACGATAATGTAGGAAACCTGAAGGAGATCGATAACGCATCAACATCCACATCTATTTGGGTTGGCAAAACTGTTAATGCCATAGGCCAGTGGACACAGTTCACGCTGAGCAACAATGTTATCACAACCAACTGGGGGTACGATGGCACCACAAAATTGCTAAGCAGTATCCAAACCGGGACTTCATCTTTGCCAACAGGCATTCAAAACCTGGGCTTCACGTTTAACAACCTGGGGCAATTGATAACCAGGACGGATGGTTCCCTGAGCGAGACATTTGGCTATGATCCCATGGACAGGCTCATAACACAGACAGGCAGCGGGACTAATTTTACGATTGCTTACAATGACTATGGAAATATAACCAGCACAACCCAGGCCGGGAATTATAATTATGGGCTGTCTGCCCATCCCCATGCAGTGACCAGTATTAGTGGGGGTTCGGGAACCAATCCGTCAACGACGGTAAACACTACTGCTTCTTACAATATTGAAAATAAGGTACTGGGTATTGACAACACTACATATCATAATGATTTTTCCTACGGGGTTGATGGCAACCGGTTCAGGGTCGATTTTAAAACTTCAGGCAGCCGTACCTTAAGCAAGGTTTATGTCGGCAACAATGAATTTGCGTACGATGCCTCGATCAACCAGGTTTACAAACGTACCATTATTCATGCCCCTACCGGTGTTTGCGCTGTGTACCAGGATAGTGGAAATGTGAAGGCAATTTACTATATTCACACCGATTATCTCGGTTCATGGCTTACCATGACCGATGCAACAGGTTCTTTGATACAGAGGTACAGCTACGATGCCTGGGGGCGGCCACGCGACCCGGCCACATGGAAGCTGAAGGCCATTGGCACTACAAACCCGGTAAACGATATGCTTAAAATGCAGCCCCGCTTCGACCGCGGTTACACCGGCCATGAAATGATGTGCAACTTCGGGCTTATTAACATGAACGGAAGGCTTTACGACCCTTATTTGCAAAGGATTTTAAGCCCTGACCCCATTGTACACGACCCAAACAACTCGCAATGTTACAACAAGTATAGCTATTGCATAAATAATCCTTTAAGATACACTGACCCGTCCGGGTACAATATTCTTGATTGGATTGGTGGAGAGGCAAAACATTTTGGAAACTACGTAAAAACAGAAAACCACAAATTTGACAAATATTACAAAGCCCATGAAACTGACATAATTATAGGTGTTGATGTAGCTGTAATGGTTGGTGGCTTTTTTCTTACGGCTGGCGTGGCAGATATTGTTGCTGGTGCATTGGAAGGATCGATAGGTGCGGATATAGCCGGTTCAATTGGGCTTAGTTCGAGCATTTTTGCAACTTCGGCTGGATCAGCGACAGCTTTAACTGGTTTAATTTCTGGTTTTGCAGGGGGATTTGCCGCAGGCTTTGCGGCTGGGTCAATAAATTCATTGATAACAGGCAAAAATTTTGAAAATATAATGACAAGTGGCCTTAAAGAAGGTGTGGCTACAGGCTTATCTACAGGTTTAACAACAGGTTTAACTGATGGTATGGGAATAGGTTCCAAAGCTTTAAACTTTTTTGTTGCAAGTAACTTTAATGCGAACCTTAATGATTTTAGCACACACCGCATAAGTTTAACACTGGGGCCTGTTTCGTTCTCATTCAATGAAGGAAATAACTCATTTAGTGCGAAATCTATTTTTAATCGGAGGCATAACAACGCAACTGATTATCTTAATTATGGATTAAGCTCATTATACGCTTTGGAGGGTTTTGGTGAAGGCAGTTGCGGAGGATTAATTGCAAATGATTTGATAGGGGACGCACGTTACGATATAGGTAATACTTGGTTTTTTAATGGGCCTAATGATAATGTAGGTTATAATTATACATTCAATCCAGCTATTGTCCCATTCATACAGCGTGCCGACCAGCACTATTTCAATTCAACAAAAGACTTTTTTTAAATAGAATAAAGAATTAAGTATGGGAAA
>CAVSGB010000026.1:0-17223 GCA_963726845.1 uncultured Bacteroidota bacterium
TGGACGTAAACAAAAGGGCCAAAAAATTCCTGGTTCCATTGATATCTTTCATCATGTGGAAAAATTGATATGTCGAAATCGCCAGGACGTCGCATAGCTCTGTCGTAAATAGTTTCAACAGAAACTACATTACTAAAATGTTTTATTTTTTCAAGGTTTTCCCGTGTAAGTGGAATATAAATATCTGTACCATCGACCATTATATCTTTTTCATTGATATTGAGTTCTTCAAGTGTCTTTGTATTCATTGGCGTACCATTGGTATGAACGCAATAGACTTTTTGTTTACCATCAATTTCTTTCTGATGTTTACCATTAATGTAAACTTCACCTTCCTTTACCAGAAGTGTATCGCCGCCAATAGCCACACAACGTTTCACATAATTGTCAGTTTTATCGACCGGCCTGAAAACAATTGTATTGGTTTGTGCTATTTCCTGTCGGGCCATTTCAAAATATTCGGCCTCTTTTCTTTTTCTGCCAAATCTGGCATCGTTCGCTTTGAGTTCCTGAATCCGATAAGTAATAACGCTATAGTAGCTTTCCGGGCATTTCCAGCGACACTGTATCGCCTTCAGGATAATTGAACACAACTATATCATCGCGTTGCACTTCACCAAATCCTGGAAGACGTTTGTATGGCCATTGGATAAGAGTGGAAAAAGATGGCACGTTTCCCCAAAGTATATTCTGTGCAAACGGAAATGATAATGGAGTATTAGGAATCCTTGGGCCATAACTAACTTTGCTAACATATAAATGATCGCCTACAAGTAACGTTCTTTCCATTGAGCCACTCGGAATTTTATAGTTTTGAAAAAGAAAAATATTAATGATAGTAACTGCAACAACTGCAAAAATTATTGCATCCAACCATTCAATAAATACAGAATTTTTGACATTTCTTTTTTTCCATGGGCTCCAGTTAACTTTCTTGCTGATATAAATATCATAAATTATAGGTATTCCAAGAAAGAACCAGTAATTGTTTAACCATATTACCCATAATAGATATATAGTAACTGCAAACCCAAACTTAAAATATTTGTTCCTTAAAAAATTAATAATTAATTGCATAAAAATTGTATTAATATGAATATTTTATTGAACGCTAAAAATAGATAAAAGATTTTGAGAATAGAAATAAATTATATCTGCCTTTAACAATTATTGACATCTGTATTTGTTCGTTTGATAAATATAAGTTATCGCCTCAGCATATTCTTTAAGAAAAGATTCTCTATTATTTTCATCTTTAATAACATTTTCACAAGGTATCAAATAATTTGCAATATCCTTATTATAGAATTAGTAAGTATTATTAATACAATTAAAGTTATTAAAAAAATGCTTGAATATTTCAAGAATTGAAGTCCTGCTTTTCTTTTTATTTTCCAGATAAAAACATAAAAAAGCAATTGAAGAAGGAAGACAATACTTAATACAGAAGCATCAAAAAACAAGCCTATGAGAAAAGCTTTGGTTAATTCTAAAACTTGAAAAGATTCATTTTTAAGGGTTATAATAAATAGCGCCCGAATAAAAAATAAAACCAAGAAACAAAATAACAGTTGTTTGATAAAATACTGAAAATGAAGCTTATTAAATATTTTCAATAAATATTTAATACATTGTCCATAGTAAAAATGCCTTTTTTACCTTTAATGAACTCAGCCGCAAGAATTGCGCCAATAGCTAACCCCTGGCGGCCTTTGGCATAATGGGTAATTTCAATATAATCTGCAACAGAATCAAACTTTATTATATGTGTCCCAGGCACTTCATCAGTTCGTTGCGCTTCAATTGTAAGAATTTCTTTGCCTTTTGCGGGAGAAAGCTGCCATTGCTTTTTTTGGTCATAATTTTTTATAAATCCTTCAGCTAATGTAATTGCTGTACCACTTGGGGCATCTTTTTTATGGATATGATGGATTTCTTTTATTTCTGGTTCATAGCCTTCAATTCCATTCATCAGCCTGGCCAAATGTTGGTTTAGCTTGAAGAAAATATTCATGCCAATGCTAAAGTTCGAAGCCCAAAGAAATGAAAGTTCCTTTTCAACGCAAAGTTTTTTAGCTTCTGATAATTTATCATTCCATCCGGTCGAACCACAAACAACAGATACACCTTTGTTGAAGCATTTTATAACATTTTCAAATGCTGTATGCGGTGTTGTAAACTCAATCGCAACATCGGTATTAATTGAATTTACTTTCTCGAAATCTGAAAAATTATCAATATCGATTTTAAAAGAGATTTCATGATTTCTCGAAAGGGCTATTTTTTCTATCTCTTTGCCCATTTTGCCATAACCGATTAATGCTATTTTCATTTTTTTAATTTATAAAAACCGGAAATCGAAATACGAAAAAAAAGAGACTGTAAAACGAAAAACGGAATACGGAAAATGTATAAAATTTCTTTATTCCTATTTCCGTATTCCTTTTCTCCATTCTCCGTCATAAAAAAAGGGAAGCTTAATATAACCTCCCTTCTAAATTTAATAAAGACAGATTACTTTACTGCATTTACAACTGCTTCAAAAGCTTCTGGATGCGACATCGCAAGATCGGCAAGTGCCTTGCGGTTAAGGGCTACGCCCTTCTTATTTATCAAACCGATAAATTGCGAATAGTTCATCCCAAAAGGCCTGATTGCAGCATTGATGCGTTGTATCCATAATGCACGAAACTCACCTTTTTTGTTCCTGCGATCGTTGAACGCATACTGCTGGCCTTTTTCCCAGGTGTTTTTAGCAACTGTCCATACATTAGCCCTCGGCCGAAATTTCCTTTCGTACGGCTTAGAATCTTCTTTCTTCTTGCGCGTGAAGCGACTGAATTTACACTACGTGGCATAATTTAAACGATTTACGAACGTTAGCGGTTCTTTCAATGAACTCTTGTTTTGCTAAACATTCAGGTTAAAACTTTTTTTAATTAAACAAATCAAATTACTTCATTCCCAATAATAGCTGTACATTCTTTAAATCGGCTTTATCGACAATTGCAAAATACGTAAGGTTTCTTTTTTGCTTAGTGCCTTTTTTTGTAAGAATGTGACGCTTGAAAGCATGTTTTCTTTTGATTTTTCCGCTTCCGGTCAGAGAAAATCTCTTTGCTGCTCCGGAATTTGTTTTCATTTTTGGCATTCCTGAAAAATTAAATTATTTATAATTATCTTAACTGATGTAATACTTTAATTTAAAAAATACTCTATTTTTTACCTGACTTTGGCGTAAGAAGAATGCTCATCCTTTTACCTTCGAGCTTGGGCAGTTGTTCAACTTTTCCAACATCTTCCAAATCCTGGGCAAGTCGGAGTAAAAGTATTTCCCCCTGCTCTTTATATAAAATTGAACGTCCTTTAAAAAATACAAAGGCTTTTACTTTAGCGCCATCCTGGAGAAAGCCCTGGGCATGCTTCAGTTTAAAATTATAATCATGGTCATCAGTATTGGGACCGAAACGAATTTCTTTTATTACAATTTTGGCCGTCTTAGCTTTGATTTCCTTCTGTTTCTTTTTTTGTTGATATAAAAACTTTTGGTAATCTATAATTTTGCATACCGGTGGATCGGCCATTGGGGAAATTTCCACCAAATCAAGTTCCAAATCATCTGCTAACTTTAATGCATCTGATATAGGGTAAACACCCTGGTTTTCTATATTATCGCCCACCAACCGCACTGATTTTGCCCTTATTTCATTATTTATTTTGTGCAGTTTTTCTAAATTTCTTTGCGGCATTGGCCTGCGTGGCCCTGGTGTAAAAGTTTTAAGTGCTATTTTTAGTTCCTCCAAAATTAAGTTAATACTTATCGGAATTCAATAGGTCAAGCTAACAAAATCATGACTTTAAAATTCCAACTTATTTATTTTATTCTAATTGTTTTTTTACTTCTTCGTTCAGAAATTTTGCAAATTCTTCAATTTCCATTGTGCCTTTATCTCCTTCGCCTTGCTTTCTGACAGCTATTGTACCTGTTGTTTCTTCTTTTTCACCTACAATCAAAAGATATGGAATTCGTTTTAACTCATTGTCCCTTATCTTTTTACCTATCTTTTCGTTGCGTAAATCAATCAAGGTGCGAATATCGCAATTATTTAGCAAATTCAAAACTTTTTCTGCGTAATCGTGAAATTTTTCACTGATAGGAAGAATAACAACCTGATCGGGGGTTAGCCATAGCGGAAATTTACCAGCTGTATGTTCTATTAAAACTGCAACAAATCGCTCTAATGAACCAAATGGGGCACGATGTATCATAACAGGCCTATATCGCTGATCATCAGCACCGATATATTCCAGTTCAAATCTTTCTGGCAAATTATAATCAACCTGGATCGTGCCAAGTTGCCATTTACGGCCAATTGCATCTCGTACCATGAAGTCGAGCTTTGGGCCATAGAATGCCGCTTCACCCATTTCGATAGTAGTATTCATTCCGCGTTCTTCAGTAGCTTCAATGATTGCCCTTTCAGCTTTTTCCCAATTGTCATCGCTGCCAATATATTTTTCTTTATTATTTGGGTCCCGAAGCGAAATTTGTGCTGTATAATCTTTAAAATCGAGTACTTTAAAAATATAAAGGACAATATCTATAACTTTATTGAATTCTTCTTTTATTTGATCAGGACGGCAAAACAAATGGGCATCGTCTTGAGTAAAACCACGCACGCGTGTAAGGCCATGCAATTCACCACTCTGTTCATATCGGTAAACTGTTCCAAATTCGGCAAGGCGCAATGGCAAATCTTTATAAGATCTTGGTTTTGTTTTGTATATCTCACAATGATGTGGGCAATTCATTGGTTTCAATAAAAATTCCTCTCCTTCAGCAGGAGTATGAATTGGTTGAAAAGAATCCTTTCCATATTTTGCATAATGCCCTGAAGTAACATAAAGTTCTTTCTGACCTATGTGAGGTGTAATTACCTGCTGGTAGCCATGTTGTTTTTGGAACTTTGCGTAGAAATGATTCAAGCCTTTCGCGCAACTGTGCTCCACGTGGGAGCCATAATGGTAATCCTTGTCCGACTTTTTCAGAAAATGCAAATAATTCAAGTTCTTTTCCAAGCTTTCTGTGATCACGCAACTTTGCCTGCTCAAGCATTTCAAGATACACATCAAGCATTTTTTGTTTTGGAAATGTAATACCATAAATACGAGTGAGCTGTTTGTTTTTCTCATTTCCCCGCCAATAAGCACCTGCAATGCTTGTTAATTTTATAGCTTTAATATAACTGGTATCGGGTAGGTGAGGCCCTCGGCATAAATCAACAAAATTTCCCTGGTTATACAATGAAATTGTGCCATCGACAAGTTCGCTAATAAGTTCTAGTTTATATGGATCGCCTTTCTTTTTAAAATAATCCAGTGCTTCAGCTTTGCTGACTTCTTTACGGATATATTGGTTTTTCTGCCTCGCCAGTTCTATCATCTTCTGTTCAACTTTTACTAAATCGGCATCTGTGATAGTTCGTTCCTCGCCTAAATCAACATCATAATAAAAACCATTTTCTATTGCTGTTCAATACCGAATTTTATTCCGGGATAAAGTGCTTCTAAAGCTTCTGCCATAAGATGTGCAGAAGAATGCCAAAAGGCATGTTTGCCTTCATCATCTTCCCATTTGTGTAACTTAATAGTAGCATTAAAATTTATCGGACGGGTTACGTCCCAAATATTGTCATTGACTGTGGCAGCAATAACTTCATTTGCAAATGAGTGACTTATTGATTTTGCAATTTCTAATGAAGTAATCCCTTCACTATATTCTCGAACCGTATTATCCGGAAATTTAATTTTTATCATCTTGAACGCCTTATTTTAAAGAGCGCAAAGATAATTTTAATTGATTAATTATACAATTAAAGATTTTTTATACAAATAACCTCTGGAAATTCTGAGGTTCGAATATGGAATGTCATTAAATATGCAACAAGTAACTTAATCGTTAATTTCAATCATATTTATTTCCAACCCGGACTCACGTTGAAAATCTTCTACCTCATCGATCATATCCGGGTCGCTTCTCATGTAGTACCAATTAATAGTTGGATCACCACCTTTAGCCTTAAAATCCATCATTATTTCAAATAATTTTAAAAGCATCCTTGATGATTGAGTATTAAAATAATATAGTTTAAAGTTGAAAATTAAAAATTTATTTTGCGAACAATATTCTGTTAACCAATCCGTCAAAGGGAGATAGAACTTATAGCAATCTTCCATGTAGGATTCTCCAGCTAATTCGCATACACCCGTTTCGAAGTTAAAATTAACTGATGGAAAATATGGCGTGTCTTTTACTGCCGGTAAAACTATGTTATTCATAGCGGTAGTTATTTTCATTAACTATTGATTAAAAATTTTTAGATCAATGTCCATTCATTTTCGTCAAGTTTAAAGTTTTTAGGTTTAAGGTTTTATCTGATAGCTAAAAATTAATAATTTTTTAATCATTCATCTTTATTAATAATTGCGCAAATTGT
Organism: uncultured Bacteroidota bacterium; assembly: GCA_963726845.1. GTDB lineage: Bacteria > Bacteroidota > Bacteroidia > Bacteroidales > DTGW01 > CAVSGB01. The sequence goes on from CAVSGB010000026.1 coordinate 6,498, forward strand.
AAATAATGAATACGTTTCATTAATTGATTTAATATCTAAATCAAGTTTATTTAATGAAAGCAAACCGATTTGAATTATTCCAATATGAGCACCGGTATCCCTAATGTCAATTATTTGTTTTCTTTTTTCACTGCGATAGTCACGGAGCTGATTTCTGTTCATGTTATTTATCTCATCACAATATCTTTGCAAAACGGGACCGTCTATACTTCTTATTAGATTTGAAGTTTTTAAAATTAATGCTTCATCATTATCCTCAAGGCTTAAACTTCCAATCCCGGAATAGACACTATTATTAAATGGTTTCTTTTCAGCAGAATATTTTGCAACATTTTGAGTAAGTTCGAAAAATACTTTATAAAGTTTATTGCCGATTTGTGAATCAGACCCATACATCTGCCTAATATAATTTCCGAGATTTGATAAAATATCTATCAAAAAAGGGCCTTTATATGCAAGTAACAAGTTCGTATCGGAAGTATTCAAATTCATTAGATATCACAATTTCAACCTAATAAAATATTATTAACTTAAAAATGTTGGTTTTGGAAATTTAATGTTTTTTTTGAAAACTGCAACATTTAACAACGAATTCCAATTAGCAACATATCATCTACCTGATCGCGATATCCTATCCATTCATCCATTGTCCTTTCAAAACCTTCGTATTGCTCGGCCATAGTTTTGTTATGCAAAATAGAACATAATGTTTGAAGGTTTTTATACCTGAATTTTTGATCGTTTGGGCCACCAAATTGATCTGCATAACCATCAGAAAACATATATACCATATCGCCTTTTTCAAGATTAACAAAATTGTTTTTAAATGGCCTGTTGTAATGTTCGTGAATACCAATTGGCATCCTGTCGGGACTACAAATTTCAAGCTTGCCATCTGTCCTGACAATATAAACCGGATTATTGGCCCCTGCATATTGAATTGTATTTTCTTTAAAATCGAAAACACTTAACGAAATATCCATCCCGTCAGAAGCTTCACCCTCAAGGCCTTTCTGATGAAGCAGGCGCATAATCCTATGCCTCAACTGTATAAGTATTTCCGAAGCATCTGGTTGGACATAGTTAATAATTTCATTTAAGAATGCAGTACCGGCTATCGTTAAGAAAGCTCCTGAGATGCCATGTCCGGTGCAATCTGCAACTGCAAGGATAATTTTGTTGTCTTTGCTTGAAACCCAGTAAAAATCTCCGCTTACAATTCTTTTAGGCTTATAGTAAAGAAAATAATCAGTGAAAAGAGTCGCCAGGTAGTCTTTAGTTGGCATTATGGCATTTTGAATGCGCCTTGAATAAGTTATATCATCAATAATATCTTTTCTTTGTTCTTCCATTTGCCTGTATTGCCGCTTAACTTCTTCGGATTGTTTTACAAGCAGTTCGTTTTGATGTTTTATCCTTTTCATATTTTCACTAAGCGTAAGGGCGAACCTTATCCGAAAAAGAAGTTCAAATTCATCAAAAGGTTTATAAATAAAATCGTCTGCACCGACAGAAAATGCTTCATGTAAGGATTTTACCGAAGTCATTACGACAATTGGGATATTTTTAGTTTGAGGTATTCTTTTGAGAATTTTAATTGCACGGACACCATTCATTGTCGGCATTACCAGATCCATCAATATTAAATCTGGTTTTAACCTGGATGCCAGTTTACATGCTGTCCTTCCATCAGTTGCAAAGCTTATGTCGTAATTAAGGTTAGATTTTTCGACTACGTGCTGGATAGATGCAAGTATTGTTTCCGAATCGTCGGCAACTAATATTTTATATGCAACCATTGTTATTGCCGTTTATTAAAAAACTATTCGGTGGTTGGTCCGGTATGTTTTTCCAGAATGCCTGAAATAATATTAAACAATTCGTGCATTTTTATTGGCTTGTTTAGAAATCCTGCTGCACCAAGTTCCTTGCACCTTCGATATGTATTGTCTTTGATATAGGCAGTAATAATAATTATCGGAATCTTAATATTTTCTTTTTGAAGATGTTCCATTGCTTCAAATCCGTCCATCACAGGCATAATTAAATCTAATAAAATCAAATCAGGATTTTGTTGCCTTATAATTTCCAAAGCTTCTTTTCCATCCGCCGCTTCAAGTATTTTAAATCCTTTACTATTTAAAAATTCAACAAGAATCGCCCGGTTTAAATTAGAATCATCAACAACCAAAATACATTTATCGCTCCAATTCTCCATCATTTAATTAATTTCATAAATTTAACTTCTCAACAATCGTTATAAAGTTATAAAAAACCTTGTAACTGTTGCAAAAATTCTTGATTATTATAAATAAATTAAACAGTAGTTTAAATGATTTATATACTCCTAAAAATATAAATAATTATCTAAGAGGCTTTTGAAATTTATATTTTTATTTTTTATGTATTAATCTCTATCTCGATAAATCTGGGCTATAACATTCGGCAGTTAGCCCACCTTTTTAAGAAACTTAGCAAAGCGTTTTATTCACTTCGTTCATGAGAAAAATTCATGAGCGCAGCAAATAACGTTGGGAGGTTTGAAAATAAGATTATAAATATTTAATCAATGTCGTTGACTTAACGAAAAACCCTTCGGCTCCGCTCAGGGTTCATCTTTAGCAAAAGGTGTACGCTGAGCGAAGTCGAAACGTACTTGTAAAATAATCGGCTTAAGTCAACGACATTGAATATTAAAAAGTCAAATAATTAAAACTATTTACGAATATTTCAAAACAGCCTCTATGTTTGAAATGGAATATATAAATATTTTTTGATCTTTAAAGTCGGGGTTTTCTCAAAAGGGATGGGTTTTTCAATTACCAATGCCAATTTTGAAAAGGAACGCACCTGCTTGTTCACAAATATTTGAATTTCTTCCAAAGTATTAAGAATAAATTGTTGCATATCATGCTGTAAATGCTTTGCAGATTCCTTCAACTGGTTGAAACGCTTTTCAAGTTCTTCATAATCCAGGTGAACCTCTGCAACAAGTTTTCCTTTCATTTCATAAACAATTGCGTCAACTACAAGTTGATGTTTGCTTAAAACAGCCTCGATTTCTTCAGGATAAATATTTTCGCCATTTGAAGCAAGTATTACATTTTTTAACCTTCCTTTTATATAAAGCCTGTGCGATTTATCGAAAAATCCCAAATCGCCTGTTCGGAACCATCCATCTTCAGTAAATGATGACTTGGTGAGTTCTTCATTTTTGTAGTACCCTGACATGATATTTTCTCCAATAGCAACAATTTCACCTTCGCCGGTTTCGCCATTTACATTTATTAATTTTAATTCCTGTCCAGGTATTGAAAAGCCGGTAGAATTGAGTTTGGTATTTTTAGGTATGGCGGCAGCCAGCAATGGTGAAGTTTCTGTAAGCCCATATCCGATTGCATAAGGAAAATTAGCTTCATGTAAAAACCTTTCGGTATCGGGTTCAAGCTTTGCACCTCCAATGCCGTAGAAATGAAGTTTTCCCCCAAATGTATTTTTTAATTTAATACCTGCGATGTAATTAAAGAATTTTCGAAATACCGTAAAATGATATAATTTACCAGCTATGCCAGACGATAATGAAGGATGTATTTTTAGTTAATATATTTTTTCTATTACCAAAGGGACGCTTAAAATCATTGTCGGCTTTATTTTTTTAAAAGCAGGAAGAAGGATACTCGCCGCAGGAGGGCTATTTAAATAATATACTGTGGCACCTTTAAATATTGGCATTAAAAAACCTAATGTACATTCGTAAGCGTGCGATAAAGGCAAAATTGACAATAACCTGTCTTCAGGTACTATCTTTTGTACCTGAAATGTTGAATTAATATTCGAAATCAAATTTTTATGTGTAAGCATGACCCCTTTTGGAGAGCCTGTAGTACCTGAAGTATAAATTATTGTAGCAAGGTCATAGGGTTCAATAATTCCAAATACATAATTCAGGTTGTCAATTTCATTAGTAAGAATATTTTCTGAATTCCAAATGGCAGATTTATTTGTAGGGCTAAAACCGTTAAAAGAAAAATCTTCAATATTGATTAAATAATTTAGAAATTCATATTCATTATCTGCAATCTTATATTTGAGATTCTCTGAAACAAATAAAGCTTTGGCTTCAGAGTGATTAATTATAAACTGTATTTCATTTTTACTAAACTCATTAAGAATTGGAATAGTTACGGCCCCGATATAAATTGTAGCTAAATATGCAATTCCCCAATTAGGACAATTGTTGCTTAAAATTGCAACTTTGTCACCTTTAACAATTCCAATTGATTTTAATTTATGTGCGATTGAGATTATTTGATGGTTCAAATCTTCATAAGTGATAGCATCTGAATCAACAAAAGATAATGCTTTATTTCCCAAAAATTTTTGTCTGCTCTTTTCAAAAACATCCCTTATGTTTTCATCAACCATATTTGATCCATTAAAGAAATAATTCTAACAAATTTAATATGAATTTTAACACTTTGCTATTTATCTTAAGCTTAGGTTAATTACTATAAAGGAATGTTACCATGTTTCTTTGGCGGGGCATTTTTTACTTTGTTTTGGGTCATTTCAAGTGCCTGAATAATTTTCATCCTTGTATGTTTTGGAAGAATTATTTCATCCAGATAACCAAGCTCAGCTGCTTTATATGGATTGGCAAAAGTTTCACGATATTCGTCAATGATTTTCTTTTTTTCTTCGTCACCTTTTATTTTACCCCGATAAATAATATTGACAGCACCTTCAGAACCCATAACTGCAATTTCTGCAGAAGGGTAAGCATAATTGATATCGCCGCCAATATGCTTGCTCGACATAACATCGTAAGCGCCGCCGTATGCTTTACGCGTAATGATAGTGATTTTTGGAACGGTAGCTTCAGCAAAAGCATATAAAAGTTTGGCGCCATGTTTTATAATCCCGCCATACTCCTGAATAGTTCCAGGCAGAAAGCCAGGTACATCGACAAATGTTATAAGTGGAATATTGAAAGCATCACAAAACCTAACAAACCTTGCAGCTTTAACTGATGAATTGATATCTAAAACGCCTGCCAATATACTAGGCTGATTTGCAACAATTCCAACAGTTCGTCCACCAAAACGGGCAAATCCAACTAAAATATTTTGCGCATAATGAGGCTGAACTTCAAAAAAAATATTATCATCAACAACTGTTGTGACAAGTTCTTTCATATCGTAAGGTTTGTTGGGGTCATCGGGGATAAGGGTTCTGGAGTTTTTCGTCAACACGGCTTATATCGTCAATACATGCATGTACGGGAGGATCGGCAAGGTTGTTCGATGGCAGGTAACTCAATAATTCACGGATCATCATAATGGTTTGCTCGTCATTATCTGCCATGAAATGTGCAACCCCGCTTTTCGAATTGTGGGTTTCGGCGCCTCCCAGTTCTTCCATAGTTACCTCTTCGTGTGTTACTGCTTTAATAACATCTGGGCCTGTAACAAACATATAACTTGTTTTGTCGGTCATAAAAATAAAATCAGTAAGGGCAGGGGAGTAGACAGCACCACCGGCACAAGGACCAAGAATTGCGGATATCTGAGGAATAACCCCGGAAGCAAGAACATTAAGGTAAAAAATATCGGCATATCCAGAAAGGCTTTGTACACCCTCTTGTATGCGAGCTCCACCAGAATCATTTAAACCGATTAATGGTGCGCCCATTCGGGTTGCCATTTTTTGTATTTTGACAATTTTATCAGCATTCGCGCGGCTTAAACTTCCACCGAAAACTGTAAAATCCTGCGCAAAAACAAAAACCAAACGGCCATCTATTTTGCCATAACCTGTAACAACTCCATCACCAGTAATTTTGGTTTTTTCCATTCCAAAATCGTTACAACGGTGTGTTACCAATTTATCAAGTTCAACAAAAGTTCCGGGATCAACTAACGCATTAATACGTTCGCGGGCTGTTTTTTTCCCGGCTTCATGTTGCTTTTCAATACGATCTGGACATCCACCAATTTCTGCTTCCTGCATTTTGTCTGAGAACTGCTTGTATTTTTTTTCTAAAGTCATTTCAATTATTTTTTAATACTTGATCCTAATTAAAATTATTCAATTGTAACCAATGGTTGATGACCTGTCACAATATCTCCTTCTTTGACATGGATATGCTGGATAATTCCTTTTTTAGGGGACTTATATTCACTCTCCATTTTCATGGCAGAAACAACAACTACGGTCTGGCCAGCAACAACTTCTTGTTTTTCCACTACGGGAATACGAACAATACGTCCTGGCATTGGAGAGGAAATGATATTATTTCCAGTAAGTTCTTTTGAGAGATTGCGACTTGCAAGATAGCGTGATTCAGCATCTATAATTTCTATATCATAACTTTTATAAAGTGTATTTACAACAAATTTTTTATTTGTTTCACCTTCGACCAATTCAACATTATACGATTTGTTTTTATGCAAAATTGAAAAAATGCCATTTTCAAAAGAAATTAAATCAACCTCGTATTTTCTTCCATCAACATTTAACTGAAGTATATTGCCATCTTCCTTTAATAATTGTACACTTTGTAATTTGTTGTTAATTTTTATTTCGAAATCCTGGCCCATGTTATTGTTTTAAAGTTATAAAGTATTTATTATAATATTTCTAAACGTCTAAAGTTTAAGCAACCTTAATAACTATATCCTTACAGAATTTTTTCTTCTTCCATAATTTCGCCAATAGTCATGTGATTTTTCAACAATACTGATTTTTTTAATTCTTTCCAGTCTTTTGTAATAGTGATAAAAAGCCGTTATTGTGGCAATATCTTGTCTTAGCTGGTTGTCGTCAGTTGACTTTGGCAATAATGAATCAATATTGTCCTGAATGAAATGAGTATCATAGTTTCCTTTTACAAAATCTGGTTCATTCATAATTCTTTCAAGAAATGGAATGGTTGTTTTTACACCTGTGATTTTATATTCATATAAGGCTCGTTTCATGCGGTTTATAGCATCGATCCTGGTTCGGCACCAAACAATAAGTTTTGAAATCATAGGATCATAATATATAGGTATTTCATAACCTTCATAAACATATCCATCGGTACGGACACCAAATCCAAGTGGTTCAGTAATATGCTTTATTTTTCCGGCATCGGGCATAAAATTATTCTCCGTGTCTTCAGCATACACACGACATTCAATGGCATGCCCTGATTGCCTGATATCTTCCTGTTTATGCGCCAATTTCTGTCCGGAAGCAATTTTAATTTGTTCTTTTACCAGGTCTAAGCCAATTACACGTTCAGTAATTGGATGTTCGACCTGTAAACGGGTGTTCATTTCAAGAAAGAAATAATTTCCTTTATTATCTACTAAAAATTCAACAGTACCAGCTCCTTCATAATCGACAGATTTTGCTAATGCAACGGCAGCTTTCCCCATTTCGTCACGCATTTTCGAAGATATAATGGGCGAAGGGCTTTCTTCAACAACTTTCTGATGGCGGCGCTGGATTGAACATTCACGCTCACAAAGATGAATAATATTCCCATGTTGATCGGCTAATAATTGAAATTCGATATGATGTGGCGATTCAATATATTTTTCAACATAAACCGAATCGTCACCAAAAGCGGCCATCGCTTCACTTTTTGCCATACGCAGCGATTCGGCCAATTCTTCAATATTTTTTACAAGCCGCATACCTTTGCCACCACCTCCTGCTGAAGCTTTTATAATAATAGGATAACCAATTTCACTGGCAACTTTTATTACATCATTTTCGCTTATTACAGGCGAAGTTGTTCCGGGAACTACAGGAACACCAGATTTAATGGCTGTTTGGCGGGCTATAATTTTATCTCCCATAGTAGAAATAGCATGAGAGGACAGCGCAATAAAAATCAAACCAGCCTGCCGAACTTTTTTTGCAAATTCTGCACTTTCAGAAAGAAATCCATATCCGGGATGAACTGCATCTGCACCGGACTTTTTAGCAGCATTAATTATTTTATCCATTGCCAAATAGCTTTCACTTGATGGTGATGCGCCGATATGAAATGCTTCACCTGCGTAACGTACATGTAAAGACGAGCGATCGGCATCAGAAAATACAGCTACACTTTTGATATCCATTTCCCTGCAAGTGCGCATAATACGAACCGCTATTTCTCCGCGATTTGAAATCAAAATTTTCTTAATCATACTTATATTTTAAAAAACTTATTTTTAAACTACAAAACATTATTTTATTTATGAAAAATAAAATTTAAAATTGAATTGTTTTTACTTTTATTTAAAAAGTTTATAACTTGCTTATAATGAATTTCAAAAAGCAGTTTTTATAATTATTTGTAGTTCAGCATAAAACATAGACGGACGTTTTTAATGTTTAGATTTTTCTAATAAAAATATCTTTCGTCACCAGAAAAGATGTTTTTATCAAGGTTTTTCATCAATTAATAAAATGGTGTTAAAATATTTCAACTTATTTCAAACGTTTGCGTAAAACTAAACGAACATTTTGAAATGACTTTGGAATAAGATTTAACATTAGAAACGTTTAATATATGGAACTTGTTCATGCACATCAGATACCTTTTGAAGAACTTCTTAAGGAAAATATCGATATATTAATTGCCACATGCTGTAATGATACTCGTAGTAGGCATCTGGTGCAATTGTCAAATTTTAATGCCCAGAAAAAAATAGCTTTTATTTTTAAGGAAAACCAGGATTCTGTTATTCATGCAGAAAATGTACTTTTTTTCAGGGAGAAAGGTTTCGAATGTTACGAATTATCAGGAAAATCGGCGGATGAAATAGTTGTTTTACTTGAAAATATTTGTGGTGAGAAACGATTTGATAATATTAAATTGGTTGTTGATTATTCATCGATGTCAAAAATGTGGTATGGAACAATTATCAGTTATTTTTCTTATGGTGAATTCGATATAAATAAACTTACAGTATATTTTTGTTACACTCCTGAATATTTTGTGCCACCTGCAGCACAGAAGTGCAAACCTGCAAATCCAGAGCCCGTTTTTTCAAAACCTCTCATCAGTAAATGATAACAAGCCATTGTCGCTTGTTATCGGCTTAGGTTATGATGAAGGTAAAGCCGAATTTCTATGTGACTTCTTTAAGCCCGATGATGTATATTTTTTCCTTCCAAATCCTTCATTTGACTCTAAATATACTGAAGAAGCCAAGCTGAAAAATAAAAAGTTACTTTCCAAAGTTATGTCGAGTCATTTGTTGCACTATAATGCTTCGAACGTTGAGGACATTGACGATAAACTCACTGCATTATGCCTTAATTTAAGATTGGATTATCGCACAATACTTATTTCTTTGGCCCAAAAACATTTTCGCTTGCATCTTTCTTACTAAATGCCCGTTATCCCGATGTAGAAGTTTGGAACCTTTATGGAATAGACAATTCTCTTGACCTGAAACCTGCAGGTATGCCAATTGTTTACAAAGCTATATTGACTAATGAAGATGACAATTATTAATATTTTATATAGCCATTCACATCGTTTAGACTTTTGACTATCAGCATTAAAAAAGAATTTTAAAGCACAGTTGGTTATTGGGGTTAAAACAATGACCAAAGACCAATAAAATAAGACTAACTCTTTTTTTGTAAAATATTTTTTAAAACTTTTCTCTCCTAATGACCTTTATTCTATAAATTTAAATTGTTTTGGATATTTCGGTTGCTAATTTACCAGCCATTAAACCAATTCAAATATTGTTTGTTTAAAAAAACAGGAAGATGCTTGAAACATTAAAGAAAAGTTACAAATAATTGTTTCAGGCTAATTAATGCAAATAAAAATTTATATGCCAAATTTTGAAATAAAAATGCCTAAACTAGGCGAAAGTGTTGAAGAAGCTACTATTACGAAATGGTTTGTAAAAGAAAACGATTTGGTTGAAGAAGAACAACCATTGGTTGAAATTGCTACTGATAAAGTCGATTCCGAGATTCCAAGTCCGGTTAGCGGAAAAATTATTAAAATATTATTTAAAGAAAACGAAAAAATACTTGTGGGTACTACCATTGCAATCATTGATACAGAATCTGTTTCAGAGGAAACTACAATTAAAAATATTGGATCAGAAAAAATATCAACCAAAAATGAAATTTCTGCAATTGAAGATATTATAAATGAAAAACAGGTTGAAAAAGGTTGCCGGTTTTATTCGCCATTGGTAAAAAGTATTTCAAAAAAAGAAAACATAAGCCTTGCTGAATTAGAAAGTATTTTAGGATCAGGTAAAGATGGTCGCGTTCAGAAAGAAGATATTCTTAAATATATTGAAACCCGAAAAATATACTCTAATAATTTTGTTTCAAAATTACCTGAAACAAATATAGCATCAAATCAAGTTTCGGCATCAATTCAAGTACCGATAGAAATTTCAAAACCAACTATTATAATTAATTCTGGTGATGAAATAATTGAAATGGACCGTATGCGTAAGCTCATTGCTGAGCATATGTTAATGTCGAAACAGGTTTCACCTCACGTAACTGCAGTCCTTGAAGCAGATGTTACGAATTTGGTTTTATGGCGTGAGAAGAATAAAGTTGCTTTTGAAAAACGTGAGAATGTAAAGCTTACTTATATGCCGGTTTTTATTGATGCAGTGGCTAAAGCACTTAAAGACTTCCCGATGGTTAATTCATCTGTTGACGGAACTAAAATAATTCTTAAAAAAGCTATAAATATAGG
>CAVSGB010000027.1:0-15737 GCA_963726845.1 uncultured Bacteroidota bacterium
ACCACGTATTGGCTGGGTAAGCCCTAAAATAATATTTAATTGAAAACACACATGTCATGAAAAAATATATAATTATACTCATTGGTTTGTTAATTTTAGCTAATCGGGTAAAAGCGGCAACACCTCTTGTTAGTCCCACAATAACTTCAATTACATATATTGAGGGCAATGGGAAATATAAAATTTCATGGTTTGATAATATAAATAAAGTAGTTGATCATTACAGTTTATTAGTTTATTCTGGCTCTTTGTGCCATCACCGCAATATAAGTTTATAAACGATGAAATTTCCAGCGATTCTTCATCAATTGAAATAGACTCATTGTTCACAACAAAAGATGGCACGATGACTTTTAACCTAAACCATGAAGTATGTTATTTTGCAATTGAAGCATATCCGCCAAGTGGTACTGCATTTACACCCAGCTCGGGAAATATATCAAAAGATTCCTCGAGTGGGGCACCCTGCAATCTTTTTATCCAGGCCAGGTTTGATACCTGTGCAGAATACTTGCAATTGAAATGGAACTCATTAAATGTTTGGAATGCATTCGAAATTTCTTATAATTATAAACCTATTACATTTTGGATTCCTTGGAGTTTTGATGGTGCTCCTACTGTTACTTCTAATTCATTCGATATAATGAAAGATATACTACATAACAGTAAATATTTTACTGATACTGATGTTTATTTTAGAGTAGTTGCACTTGACCAGGATTTCAATCCATGGAATTCAAATATCATAAAAGCCAACACCCATGCGACACTAGGGCCTTCCTATGTCAATGCCGACGGGACTGATGCAAGTAGTAACGACTCAATCAAACTTAATTTTACTATCGATCCTGCCTCGAAACTGAACAAATACAGGTTATTAAGGGCAGTTAAAGACACCAGCAATTTCACTGTCTTAGGTCTCAACAATTGTCGATACAACATTCTCACATTCTGTTCATTATATCGATAAAAAAATTATAGCCAATACACAGTATTATTACAAATTAGTTGCTCTTAATTATTGTGACACACCAAAAATGGTATCGAACATCGAATCTAATATTGTTTTGACCATCGAAAATGATACAGCAACAAACACACTTTCATGGACTAATTATGAACAGTTTGCAGGTAAATTAAAGCAATATGATGTTCACAGAAGACGTTCTGGAAAACAAGATACAGTAATAACATCCACTACCGCAAATATTTATTCAGATATATTGGCCAATATTAAAGATAAAAGTTCAGTCGAAGATATCTATTATTATGTTGAAGCATATGAATATGGTACAAGCAATCCAAACAAAATAAATGGATATGCAATTTCTAATATTTCACATACAACTGTAACATCTATAATTGTTATGCCGAAATATTTTTCTCCAACTGGCAAAATTAACAAATACAAACCTTCGAGTGCTTTTGCTCCGGTTAAATACCAGTTTGTTATTTTTGACAGGTGGGGTACAATAGTTTACCAAACAACAGACAGTGAATCTGAAGGATGGAATGGCAGATATTCTGGTGGTGGTGCAGCCCCGCAAGGTGTTTATATGTATTATGTAAAAATGACAGGTTCTACACTGCCGCTGGAAAAAAGAGGGACTTTTACACTTGTTTTGCCATAAGATTTTTGGTGATGGGTAGAATCGGCTGATAAACCTTTGAGGTTTTAAAAACATCAAAGGTTTTGCTCAAACAATCAACCATTTTAACCCATAACCAAATTTTTTAACTTCAAAGTATCTTGTACAAATAGCGTAAAATTGATTAATTTGAATCATTCAAAGAAAACATGAATATTTTAGTTAGCTACTTAAGATGACTGCATTAACAAAGGAAGAAGATATTTACATAAAAAAACAGTTTGACGAACTGGCGAAAAATTGTTTACGGTGCGACAATCCTGAAGATCAGAGTGTAATTGAAAAAGCTTTTCGCATTGCCTACAATGCACACAAAGAAACTCGCCGCCGCTCAGGCGAACCATACATACTGCACCCTTTATCTGTTGCACGTATTGTATCTGAAGAAATCGGACTTGGGGTCAAAGCTATTGTCAGTGCCTTGTTGCATGATGTTGTTGAAGATACAGAATATACTTTAGATGATATAGAACGAAATTTTGGGTTTAAGATTGCCTTAATAATTGACGGGCTTACTAAAATCGGTGATCTTTACGACAGCAATAGCTCATTGCAGGCCGAGAATTTCAGAAAAATGCTGATGACCCTTTCGGATGATGTAAGGGTAATACTGATAAAATTGGCCGATCGCTTGCATAATATGCGTACGCTGGGGTTTATGCCACGCGACAAACAAATTAAAATTGCAAGCGAAACAATATACTTATATGCCCCTTTGGCACACAGGCTTGGTTTTTACACGATGAAAACAGAACTTGAAGACCTGAGTTTGAGATACCGCTATCCGGAAAAATATTTTGAACTGGAACAAAAAGTTGTTGAATCCGAGCCTCAGAGGCGTACTTTTATTGAAGAATTTGCTGAACCAATTAAAGAAAAACTCGACAAACAGGGATTGGTCAATGAAATTTCAGGAAGGCCAAAATCAATATATTCAATCTGGAATAAAATTCAAACCAAAAATATTCCTTTTGAAGAAATTTATGATTTGTTTGCAATCAGGATAATTTTCGACCCATTGCCTGATATACCTGAAAAAACTCAATGCTGGAATGTATATTCTATCATCACAGACATTTATACTCCAAAGCCAGACCGGATACGCGACTGGGTAAGCACGCCAAAGGCCAATGGATACGAGGCGCTGCATATTACTGTTATGAGCCCGCAGGGACGTTGGGTCGAAGTTCAAATCCGTTCGAGAAGGATGGACGAAATTGCCGAAAAAGGATATGCTGCCCATTGGAAATATAAGCAAACAGGAACTCAGGAAAGTGAATTAGACAAATGGCTTAAGAAAATCAGGGAATTGCTCCTTAACCCAAATTCTAACGCTCTCGAATTTATTGACGATTTCAAGTTAAACCTTTTTTCTTCAGAAATTCATGTTTTTACGCCAAAGGGCGAATTAAAAACTTTGCCTAAAGATGCCACTACACTTGACTTTGCTTACGAAATTCACAGCCAGGTTGGGCATAAAGCAATTGGGGCAAAAGTGAACCACAGGCTGGTTCCACTCAATCATAAACTTTCAAGTGGCGACCAGGTTGAAATTATAACATCAGACAAAATCCGTCTGCAAAAAGAATGGCTCGACTTTGTGAATACTGCAAAAGCAAAGTCTGCAATCAAGAATGCTTTGAAATCTGATACAAAAAACAGGATTGAAAAAGGCAAATCAATGTTGGAACAAAAGTTAAAAGAAATGAACCTGGTTCCTAATTCGCACATTTTTCATAAAATATACCCTGCTTACGAAGTTTCCAATAAAGAAGAATTATATAGCAAAATTGGTAGTGAGATTATTAAGCTCGATGACCTGCCTAAAATACTTAAGAAGAATAGCAAAAATAAATGGATAAGGTATTGGGAAATTACACTGGGACTTGGCAATGATAATTTACCGGCAGAAGAAGAAAATGACAAAATAACTAAAACAAGCTATACCAGTAAATCGCCATTTATCCTGCGCGAAAATGTTGACGAGAAAACAAGATCGTACAGCATCGCTAAATGCTGTAACCCTCTGCCAGGAGAAGACGTAATCGGGTATTGCAACTCCAACAATTCAATAATCATTCACAGGTCAAAATGTCCAAATGCAGTAAAACTGCTTTCAAGTCAGAGCGACCAGATAGTTCCTACAAGATGGACGATCCATAAAATATTGTCTTTTCTTGTAAAAGTCAATATTCAGGGCATAAACCGTTTTGGAATGTTCAATAATATTACAACGGTAATTTCGAAAGAACTCAGCATTAATATGAGAACGATTAACCTTTCGAGCCACGATGGAATTTTCGAAGGCAGTATGGAACTTTATGTGCATAGCATCAACGATCTGAATAAACTGGTTATTAACCTGGGAAGAATAAAAGGTGTTGAGAAAGTCGCCAGGGTAGAAAACATTGAGGAGTAAAAATTTTCCCTGGTAATTATAAAACATGGACAGTATATTCAGGTTATTTCCCTGTAACTTTTAATATAAGATGTTCGTCGAACAAAAAATCTAAAATTTAAGCTATGAATAGAAAAACTTTTACAGCCCTTACAATGATAATTGTAGTTTTAATCTGTCAATTATTCACAACTACTTTATTTGCCAAATTTGGCAATTCGGAAGAAATTACACTTCAACTGGGATCATTTACAAAGGTTCATTTAAATGGCGGGTATGAAGTTGAACTTGTTCAGGGAAATGAAGAATCAATAACAATTGTATCTGAAAAAGAAATGCTGGACAAAGTCAAAGCCGAGATCAGTAATGGATTGCTCGAAATAAAGGCCGAGAAGGAAATATTAGTTAATAAAGTTAAGCTCATAATAAAATTTAAAAGTATTGAAGAGCTGAGAATTGATGGTGGCATGAGCATGAAATCAATTCAAAAAGTAGAAGTCGACAGTTTGACCCTGAAAGTGAACGGAGGGGCTGAAATTAAATTAAATATTTCAGCAAAAAGCTTGAAATTAATGCTTGCCGGAGGAACAAATATTGAGTTAACAGGTAACGTGAACAATTTAGAAATTATGTTAGGCGGTGCAGGCAATATTTCTGCCGATTTGCTCAAAGCAGAAAATGTAAAAATTGAAATCGATGGTGCAGGATATGCCAAAGTTTGGGCATCTAAATCGATCGATGCACAGTTAGCCGGGGCAGGTGTTATAGAATATTCAGGCAACCCTGCAAATGTTAAAACGGGAATCACCGGAATTGGCTCGATACGCCAGAAAGAATAATTTTTATATTTTTTAAAAATTGATTAATTATGCAGGTATTTTAAATAAGCCACAATTTTGTTAAAATTTAAAAACCATGCAATACGGATACTTTGACGATGAAAATAAAGAATATGTAATTACGAGTCCCGACACACCAAGGTCCTGGAGTAATTATCTGGGATCGACTGAGTATGGCGCCATAATTACCAATAATGCCGGCGGCTATAGTTTTTATAAATCAGGTGGATTAGGCCGTTTCACACGTATCCGTTTTAATGCCATACCAATGGGCCAACCCGGGCGTTATCTATATTTGCGCGATAAAGAAAATGGTGAGTATTGGTTTGCCTCCTGGCAACCTGTTGGAAAACCTTTGAACAAGTTTAAATCCGAATGCAGGCATGGAAGCGCTTATACAATAATAAGCTCGGAATACTATAAAATAAAAACCGAAACAACATACTTTGTGCCGTTTGGGCAAATTTTTGAAGTATGGAAAATTAAAGTAACAAATACTGACAATAAGAGACGTAGTTTAAGTATTTTCTCGTTTGTAGAATTTGCAAATTGTTGGAATGCCATGCAGGCACTATTGAACCTGCAATATACCCAGTACATTGCAAAAATGTCGGTTGTCGATGGCATAATCGATCATGGGACAAATGTCCATATTCCCAGTATACCCGATAATTTTGCAGAAAACGACCAGGGACGCCATACTTTCCTGGCATTTCTCGGTGGTGAAATCAAAGGACATGAAACCGATCTTGAAAGTTTTCTTGGCAGATACAGAACTTACGCAAACCCTCTGACAGTTGAAAATGGCAAATGTTCAAATTTCATGGCTGCCGGAGACAATGTTTGTGGAACGACCCAGATTGATATTGACCTTCTGCCAGGTGAATCAAAGGACCTGATTGTTTTAATGGGCATTGGTGAAGCAGCAAAAGAAGGTAAGCAGGTTGCAAAAGAATTTGGCAATATTGTCCGATTGGATGAAGAACTGGAGAAACTTAAAAAATACTGGCAAAACCGAATCAATGCAATATCTGTTGAAACCCCGGATGCAGAATTCAACAGCATGTTGAACATGTGGAGCCCTTACAACTGTCAAATGACCTTTAACTGGAGCCGTGCCGCGAGCCTTGTTTACACGGCAATGGAAAGAGACGGGCTGGGTTATCGCGACAGTGTCCAGGATTTATTAGGTGTACTTCCAAATATCCCGGAAGAAGCTCAAAAGCGTTTGGAATTGATGATTACAGGTCAGGTATCATCCGGAGGTGCAATGCCCGTTATAAATAAAATTACCCACAAACCGGGTGCTGAAACAACCCCAGGCGAAGATCAGTACCGCTCTGACGATTGTCTCTGGCTTTTTAACGTAATCCCATCTTTTGTCAAAGAAACCGGCGATATTTCATTTTTCGAAAAAGTCCTTCCTTATGCCGATATAGGTGAAGATTCAGTTCTTGGCCACATGAAGCGAGCGATACAATTTAATGTCGATCGCAGTGGATCGCATGGATTGCCATGTGGTTTACTGGCCGATTGGAACGATTGCCTAAAATTTGGACACGATGGTGAAACAGTTTTTGTAGCAATGCAATTGCGGCTGGCACTTAAAGTTTACATCGAAATTTCGGGCATGCTTAATAAACAAGCAGAAGTCGGATGGGCAAAGCCATTGCTTTCAAAATTGGACGAAAACATACAGAAACATGCCTGGGATGGTGAATGGTTTATGCGCGGGTATCGGGCAGATGGCTTTAAATTTGGTTCAAAAGAAAGCAAAGAAGGGAAAATATATTTAAACCCCCAGGCATGGTCAGTAATCAGCGGGGCTGCTTCAAAAGAGCAAGCCGGATTGGCCATGAAGAGTGTCAAAGAACTTTTGGCAACAGTATATGGAATTGCACTCTGCAACCCACCATATACCTACGATGCAGATTATCATATTGTACGTTCGGCATTATTCAATCCAAGTATGAAAGAAAACGGCGCCATCTTCACGCATACGCAGGGTTGGGCAGTTATTGCCGAAACCTTGCTGGGGAATGGGAACCAGGCATACGAATACTGGCGTGCATATATGCCTGCTGCATATAATACACGGGCTGAAATCCGGCAAATAGAACCTTATGTTTATAATCAGTCGACACATGGAAAGTACAGCCCACGTTTTGGTGCATCCCGTTTGCCCTGGTTAAGTGGCTCTGCCACATGGTCATTTTTCGCTGCCACGCAATATATTCTGGGAATCCAGCCAGATTATAACGGACTAATCATTGATCCCTGTATCCCTTCGGACTGGAAGCATTTCAGTGTAACAAGGAAATTTCGGAACAAAGATTTCCATTTTATTGTTGAAAATAAAAATGGGGTTGAAAAGGGAGTTGTTGAATTAATAATTAATGGAGTCCCGGTAAAGGATAACTTCATTCCATTAAGCCTCATGCGTGACTACAATGAAGTAGTGGTAGAAATGGGATAGGCTGATTTCCTTTGAAACATACATGCACTATCGTTCACAACAAGGTTTAAATATAACATGGGTGATTACCTTCGGTGAACCCTTCGGGGTTCACGAGTATCAACTATAAGATTATTAAATGTTTAACCTAAATATATTCTCATGAAAGTCCTATTGCCCTTCCATCGGGCATAACCTGGATTTTTGCAGCAGCAGGAACTTTTGGTAGCCCGGGCATGGTCATAATATTTCCACTTATAACAACAATAAAGCCTGCACCTGCTGAGATACGCAGTTCATTTACACCTATTTTAAAATCTTTTGGCCTGCCGATAAGCTTTGGATTATCTGACAACGATTTTGGGGTTTTCGCCATACAAATCGGGAATTTTTCATATCCAAGCAAAGTGAGTTGTTCGATATCGTTTAACGCCTGTTGGTCAAAATTGACACCTGAAGCGCCATACATGTTTTTAGCAATTGTTTCGATCTTTTCTTTTATTGACATTTCCAAAGGATATAGAAATTTTAGTTTTGAATTCTTATTTTCGTTTATATTCCGGACTACAGCTTGGGCCAAAGTCACTGCACCTTTACCTCCCTTTTCATAATGGTTTGCAACTACAGCTTCAACACCAATTCCTTCGCATAATTTAATAATCGTATTCAAATCTTCTTCATTATCATCAGTAAATTTATTTATTGCGACTACCGGATTTAAGCCGAATAACCTGATATTTTCAATATGTTTGGTTAAATTTCCCAAACCGCCTTCCGGCGAATTGCCGCCGTGAAATTTTACCGCTTTGGCTGTTGCAACAATTACCACTGAGTTGGGATTAAGGTTCGTCAACCGGCACTTGATATCAAAGAACTTTTCAGCTCCCAGGTTTGTTGCAAAGCCGGCTTCGGTAACAACAAAATCAGCAAGTTTAAGGGCCATCCGTGTTGCAATTGCAGTATTTGTGCCTTGTGCAATATTTGCAAATGGCCCGCCGTGAACAAAGGCCGGAGTGCCTTCAATTGTCTGTACCAGGTTTGGATGAATTGCATCGCGCAGAAGTACCTGCATTGCTCCCTGGGCTTGCACATCATCAGCTTTAACAGGTTCACCTTTATATGTGAACCCGACTACTGTGCTGGGCCAGGCGTTTACCCAGATCAACATAATCACTTGTTAAGCAAAGCATGGCCATGACTTCAGAAGCCGGTGTTATATTAAAACCGTCCATTCTTGGAATTCCATGACTTACCCCGCCAAGCCCTACAAATATTTCGCGCAAAGCCCTATCGTTTAAGTCAATTACCCTTCGCCACACGATACGCCGGGGATCTATGCCAAGCTCATTTCCATGTTGCAGGTGGTTGTCAATCATCGCCGAAAGAAGGTTATTGGCTTTGCTAACCGAATACATATCACCCACAAAATGCAGGTTGATATCTTCGGCAGGCATAACCTGCGAAGCGCCAGAGCCTGTTCCGCCACCTTTTACCCCAAAGTATGGCCCTAACGAAGGCTCACGCAGGCATATCATGGTTTTTAAACCAAGCTGGCTTAACGCATCTCCCAATCCGATAGTCGTTGTTGTCTTGCCTTCACCCTGCGGGGTAGGCGTCATAGCTGTTACCAATACAAGTTTCCCGTCCGGATTACCAATACGTTGCTGCAAATGATCGATTGGGATTTTGGCTATATAATGTCCATGAGGCAAAATATCATCGTATGAAAAACCTAAGTTTTTGGCAATTTCGATTATCTTTTTCAGTTTGTAATTGGAATAATTTTGCATAGAAAATTGATTTTCCGACTAAAATATAGATTTTTATGAATACATGGTGTCAATATTGATTAAAATAATTACAAATTTTTGTTTAAGACTGTCGGCATATTCAATTTATTAATTAGACTTTCCGGGATTTAAATTATTCTTTATAAAATCAAAAGGATTGTAATAATACTTCTGTAAATCACTGTTTGTAATGCATTTCAAAGTATACGATTTATAATATCGCTCAGGATGGGCCTTATCGGGTTTTAACAATTCAGGTTTTATTTTTAGAACTTCCAGGTGAAAATGATCGAACTGCCAACCCAATCTATCCAGCTCATCTTTATTCATAAATCGTGCTATAGGTTTTTGAATATTTACAATTTCATTGACATGTACTAAAATGCCAGAAATATGCTCATACAAAGTCCAAATTGTTGTATTATTAATTTTATTTTCAATAATAATTTCGGCATAAGCTCCATCATCCCGAATGCTTATTACCTTTCCGTCAGCCAATGGGTAAACTGGTTCGTTATTATAATTTTTATTGGGCCGCTTTATATCTATTCCTGTATGAAAATGTGCAGCATTGTTATTTTTGGGCACCCTTTGAATTCCAAAACTTCCAATTTCGGTAAGATGAAGTTTTGTGATGTCCCTGCGGTTTTTGACTTCAATAGGAAGAAGAATATTTATTTGAAGGATAATAATTGATGAAAAATATAACAATTGATTTATCATTTTTTAATCTCCCAAATCAAATTCAAGTTATTTAATAATCAAGCAAGTATTCTTAATGTTATAAAAAATTAAACAGAGTAAAGTTTTTAAATCAGCTTTTACATTTTTTTTACCCTGTACCAATATTTATATTCTTCTTTAAACCCAATTTTTTCGTAAAGGCCTAATGCAACCGGATTATTTAACATTACCTGAAGATATGCCGTTTCAGCTCCCTGAGATATTCCCCAACTTAAAATTGATTCAACTATTATTTTTCCAAATCCCCTGCCCCTTAAATCCGGATTTACTACAATATCAAATAAGCCAAAGAACTTATCTTCCAACACACCAAGCCCGCAACCAATTACATTATTTTCAACTTTTAATTGAAGTAAACATTTGTTAGTCTTTATCTGGTTCAGAATTTTTTTAAACGTGTCAAATTTGTTTTCATCATGATTATTGAATTTAATATAGTTTAAAATCCAATAATCATTCACATCACTGTTAAATTCGACACTACTAAAATTTTTAAATTTCAATTTATCAATTTTTAAAACCTGAAATGAAGTTTCAGCATCAACAATATATCCTTTAGAATTTAAAATATAATCCAGATTAGCAGGATTGGATTCTGAAGTCATTTTAAAAATCACGGGCAACCGATAAACAGAATATATTTTTTCACAAACCGAAATTTTTTCATCAATATTTATAAATGAGTTATAAATCGGATTTATTGAATTTGACCTTCGGGTAATGCCATTTGCAAACCTGAGAACCCATCCGTCATAAATAATTGTCTGCAATGCAGGCCATGCATTCATCGAAACCTCTTCGAACCTTCTGATCATTTTATTTTATAGTTGAAGTCCTTTAAAATATCTGCACGAATTTAAAAAACAAATTCTGCTTTGCACACTAAATAAGGCCTGTAATGTTAGCCGACAAATTATTTTTAATATTATTTTTTTAAATATACATTTGCCCTGTAACATTTTCTTTTGGAGCATTTTTGCAATAAATATTTGAATTCATCATAAATAACTCAAAATTCATAATTAAAAAAACATGTCATTCAAACCTAGATTTCTGTCGACTGCAATAGGTAGTATGCCTTTTGCCGATATTGAAAAAGCGATTGATATTTCAGTTAATTGTCTTGATGCACCTATATGGCCGCAAATGTCGCATTATGGATTGAATGAACAAATGGAAATCCAATATTCCGAAGGGATTCCACGAATTGTAACCGACAGGGAAAAAGGCCGGATGTTTATTGATACTACCGGCGATTATTCAGAAGAATTTGCGGTTTTTTATGAAGCTTATATGGCAGCCATTGAATCACCTGCAAATTCTGGCGATTTAAGCAATATAGCTATTTCTCCTGACTTTTCGAAAGGAATTTATGCCCTCGAATCAAGACTGAAAACCAGGGATACAAAGTTGCCATTTGTTAAAGTACAGACTACCGGGCCGTGTAGTTTTTCATTAACTATCACCGATCAGGATAAACGTGCAATATATTATAACGAAGAATTCCGGGATATTGTAATCAAAGCAATGGCGATGAAATGCCGCTGGCAGATTCAAAAATTCAGTCCTTATGCAGAAAAAATTATTTGCTTTATAGATGAACCAATTCTTTCAGCTTTTGGCAGTTCAACCTATATTTCTGTAAAACGTGAAGATGTAGTTGCACATTTGCAGGAAGTGATTGATGCTGTTCACCAGGAAAATGCATTAGCCGGGATTCATTGCTGCGGCAATACTGAATGGAGTATTTTAATCGATGCAGGCATCGATATTATCAATTTCGATGCCTTTGGTTATGGCGAAACGATTGCAATGTACCCGGAACATGTGAAAAAACACCTTGAAAATGGAGGTATGCTGGCATGGGGAATTGTCCCAACTTCTTCAGCAATTAAAGAGCAGACTGTTGATAGCCTGGAAGCACATTTTGAAAAATTAATTGACTTTTTAGCTTCAAAAGATATTTCAAAACAGTTGATAACAGAACAAGCCATCATCACACCTTCTTGTGGCACAGGTTCGATGAATATCGAAGATGCAGAAAAAGTGTTTGATATGGTGAAGCAATTGACAGCAAGGATGAAAGGGAAATACGGGTATTAGGTGTTGGGTGTTCGGTATTGGGTGTTGGATGTTGGATGTTAAGTGTTAAATTTTGACTTTTGAACTTAATGCTATTAGATAAATTAAAATATTCCCTATGCGTGATTTTAGAAAATTGACAATCTGGGAAGAAGGAAAAAATATTGTAAAGCAGGTTTATCAATTATCCTTCTCACTGCCTAAAGAAGAAATGTACGGGTTAAAAAGCCAAATTCAAAGAGCTTCGGTTTCTATTCCATCAAACATTGCAGAAGGATGTAGCAGAAGCAGCGATATGGAATTCAAACGATATTTAGAAATTGCAATTGGTTCATCGTTCGAACTTGAAACCTAACTAATAATTATAAAAGAACTAAATATTATAAACAATGACAATATCGATGAAATACTTGAAAATATTAATAAAGTGCAAAAAATGATAAAAAGTTTTATTGTTAAAATAAAGTCTTATGATAAGTAGCCAAAACCTAAAAGCTAATACCTAAAACCTGATTTTATGAAAATAGCTATTTCCGGAAAAGGTGGTGTAGGAAAATCAACGCTGGCAGCTGCACTGGCATTATTGTTAGTAAAGCAGGGAAAGAAAGTTTTGGCAGTCGATGCCGATCCGGATGCAAACCTTGCCAATGCGTTGGGCGCAACTCAGGTTGAGCTTGAAAAAATAATCCCAATTTCAGAACAAATAGCTTTAATCGAAGAACGCACAGGCGCAAAAGTAAACCAGTATGGGCAAATGTTTAAACTTAATCCAGATGTATCAGATGTGGCCGAAAAATATGCCACCAAAATAAATGGCGTTGCACTTTTGGAATTGGGCGCAATTGAAAAAGGTGGCAGTGGTTGTGCATGTCCCGAAAGTATATTTTTAAAATCATTGGTTACCGATTTGGTTTTGTACAAAGACGATACATTTATAATGGACATGGAGGCCGGAATTGAACATCTTGGAAGGGCTACAGCCAAAGGTGTCGATTTGATGCTGATTGTTGTTGAACCCGGTCGAGCGGTCAATAGATACTGCCCATCGGATTATAGAAATGTCGAATGATATTGGCTTAAAAAACATCAGGTTGGTTGCCAACAAAATAAAAAATAACAATGATGAAGATTTGTTGTTTTCAGCTTTTCACCCACAGCAATATTTAGGTTTGTTGCCTTATTCCGAAGAAATCAGGTTAAGCGACAGGGTTGGGGTTTCGGCACTGGACAATATTAGTGAGGAATTGTTATCAAGGTTTGAACATATATTAAAAAGAATTGAAAATCCGGACTCCGGTTTCCGGTTTCCGGACTCCGAAAATATAGCATCAAACAAACAAAATAAAAAAGCAAATAACTAACATAAAACATCGAATAGTATGGCATACGTATTCGCAGTTTCAGGGAAAGGAGGGGTAGGAAAAACAACTATTGCAAGCCTTTTAATAAACCAGTTGATTAAAAAAGGATATAAACCGGTTCTGGCCGTCGATGCAGACCCGAATATGTGCCTTGACAGTGCTTTGGGCGTAAAAGTAATTAATACAATTGGCGGAATTCGGGAAGATGCCCGCGACATAGCCGGAAAAGGCGAATTCAAAGGAATTGCAAAACAGGATTTTTTGCAATTGAAAGTTTCCGAAAGCCTTGTCGAAACTGATAATTTTGACCTCATTGCAATGGGAAGGTCAGAAGGCCCTGGGTGTTATTGTTATGCAAACAATGCGTTAAAAACTATTATTGCTGAAATATCAAAAAATTATAAATATGTTGTGCTTGACAACGAAGCAGGATTGGAAAATCTTTCACGGCGCATTGTCCAGAAAGTTGATGTGTTGATTATGATTGCTGATCCTTCAAGGATTGGGCTTGAAACTTTGATACGATTGCAGTCATTGGCAAAAGAAATGGATATTGAATATAAAAAATTGGTTATAATTGTCAACAGGATCAGAAATTCAGCTTTGCCAAAATTTACTTCCGAAGTGAAATATTATACAAATGCCGATATAGTGATCGGATTGCCCGATAATGAACAACTCTCAGAATTTTCTGAAGAAGGTAAAAACTTATTTGATTTGCCTGAAGACAATCAAATATTGAAACAAATTGATCAATTAATTACTGAAATATTTACGAACAACTAACATCACTTATTTAGCTTATCAGTATATATTTGAAATTATGGTATTTACAAAATGAACAAAGAGTAAAGATGAATGCAAAAGTTATTTTTCCTGGAGCTTTATTTCTAAATTGGATAACTAAAAACTAAATAAATTGCGGTGCCCGGGACAAAATCAGCAATATTGGAAACCGGAAGATATTTTTCCAATAATTTGCCCTAATTGTAATTTTGAATTGGAATTCTGGAAAGACGAGCCATATCATACTTGTCCGGGATGCAAAAGCACAGTGCGAAATCCGAAGATTGACATAGGGTGTGCAAAATGGTGCAAGCGTGCAGATGAATGTTTGACAGGGATTGTAAAAGAGGATATTTAATATGCAAAAAATTAAAGTTGAAGATTTAGTTTGGGATGTTGCTTCGCAGGAAACCCTTGCAAAAGCTGACAGAGAATGTATCGATACAGTTTTTTCGAGGTACGAAACCCAGAAAAACCAATGCAAATTCGGGACTAATGGGGTATGCTGCCGTATTTGCCATATGCCCGTGCCGCATCACACCAAAGTCTCCCCGTGGAATTTGTGGCGCCGATGCAGATACAATTGTAGCAAGAAACTTCTTACGCGAAGTTGTTGCCGGTACTGCCGCCCACTCCGATCATGGGCGACATCTGGTTTTGCGCCTAAAAAAAGTAGCTGAGGGAAAAGGTGGTGGCTACCAGTTAAAAGATGAAAAGGCATTGCGAAAGGCTGCAATAGAATTTAAAATAATTGAGGAAGGCCGCACAATAAATGAAGTAGCGCTTGACCTGGCAAATCTTTTTTTAAGCGAATTTACCTCCCAGGAAGAACCCTTAAAAACATTAAAATTAGCGCCTGTAATCCAGCAAAATATCTGGAAAAATAATCATATTGAACCGCTGGGAATCGACCGGATGGTTGTCGAAGCCATGCATCGCACGCACATGGGCGTTGACCACGATTACCGCAATTTGCTGCTCGATGCATTTCGCACTTCGCTGGCAGATGGCTGGGGAGGTTCGCGAATTGCAATGATCGTTTCAGATATTCTTTTCGGGACACCTTCGCCGGTTCGCA
Organism: uncultured Bacteroidota bacterium; assembly: GCA_963726845.1. Classification (GTDB taxonomy): domain Bacteria; phylum Bacteroidota; class Bacteroidia; order Bacteroidales; family DTGW01; genus CAVSGB01. The sequence goes on from CAVSGB010000027.1 coordinate 15,183, forward strand.
GTGCGGCCAACTTAGGTGTTCTCAGCGCCGACAGGCCCAATATCGTAGTTCATGGCCATGAGCCTGAGCTTTCCGAAATGTTGGCATTATCTGTCAATGATCCTGAAATAAAAGCTTACGCAAGATCAGCTGGTGTTGAGGGTGTGAATCTTGCCGGGATTTGTTGCACAGCAAATGAAATTCTCATGCGACATGGAATTCCGGTTGCAGGTAGCTTTCTTCAGCAGGAATTGGCTGTAATTACTGGCGCCATTGAAGTGCTGATAGTTGATGTACAATGCTGTATGCCGAGTCTGCCAGATATTGCCAGAAATTACCATACCGAGATAGTTTCAACTTCCGATATGGCAAAAACAATCGGCGCAATCCATCTGGCTTTCGATGAAAATGATGCTTCAAAATCGGCCAAAGAACTTATTAAACGTGCCATTGATAATTTTAAAAACCGCGATCCTCAAAAAGTTGCTATTCCTTCAGCCCAAAACAAAGTAATAGCCGGATTTAGTGTCGATGCCATAAAATACATAGCAAGACCAACTGAACGCTTTGCAAAAA
>CAVSGB010000028.1:0-4099 GCA_963726845.1 uncultured Bacteroidota bacterium
TATAAATCTGATAACTAATATTAAGTAACTATTAAGAAATAATGAATTTTTAATATTGCAGATATAATTATAAATTATTATCAGTTATTGTACCTCATATTAATTTCATTGAATGTTTTCTTTGTCACTTTTTTATCGAAAAAAGTAACCAAAAACTCCTGACTGCAAGAACTCGTTCCGTCTCGTTCCTCGACTTCACTCGGACAGCTTGCAGCCAAAGTGGAACTTGTTATTTGAGCCTTCGGCTTGCTTTGAATATAATTTCGAAGCAGCCCCGAAGGACTAAAAAAAAATTCCTATTTTATGGGGTGCTGTTTGAGTGAAGTCCGCTTTTTTGCGGACGGAACGAGTTCAGCCCATCAAGTCTTTTTTGGTGACTTTTTGTGACGACAACTTAGCAAAGCATTTTAATAAGCATAGCGAATAAAAAGTTATAACAGAAGTAGATTAATTGACCATAAGTATATTGTTAGGTATATTAATAGATATTCATATAATTATAGAAGTCTTTGAGATCATCATTTCGGTTTTTGTTAACCAAAAAATAAAGAGATTGCATTATATCATTTTAAATCTTTATTCTTAACACTGTATAGCATCTTTAATAATGTTGGATAAACTATTAAAAGCAAAGGCAAGGCAACTATAAAGCCTCCGATTACTGCTATTGCTAATGGTTGGTGCATTTGTGCCCCGGTCCCAATTCCAATTGCCAAAGGTGTAAGTGCAATGATAGCGCCCAAGGCAGTCATTAATTTTGGTCGTAAACGTGTTGAAATGGAAAAAATAATTGAGTCTTCAACATTTAAATTTTCATTCAATTTTGTTTTAAACTGCTGGAAAGTAAAAATTGCATTTTCTCCAATTATTCCAACAATCATTATTAAACCGGTATAACTACCAACATTTAAAGCTGTATGTGTTATAGATATTGCAATTAAACTTCCTGAAACGCCAAGAATAGCAATAAATAAAATTACCAATGCTGCCCTGAAATCTTTGAATAGAAAAAGCATTAAAGCAAAAACGAGTAAGCAGGCAAGGATAAGAATTAGTAATAATTCTTCGAAAGATTTTTGCTGGTCAGCATATGTTCCGCCAAACGATATATGATATCCCTGTGGCAAAGCAATATTTGAATTTATTCTTTTCTGAATATCATGCATGACACTTCCCAAATCGCGTTGATCCAGTCGGGCAATTACTATTGTAACCGATTGCAAATTCTCCCGGTTAATTTCTGCTTCGCCTTGTTTAACTTTAATCGCAGCAAGTTCCGATATTGGTTTCAGTTTTCCTCCTGGCAAAAATATCTTTTGCTGTTTAATGTCCTCAAAACTTGTTTTTCTGCTATTGGCAAAAATCATACGGATGTCTGTATGCTGCTCCTTTTCAAGAACTGAGCCAACAATGTTGCCTTCTAATTGAGTTTGCATCTGAAACTGAAATGATGCAGGTGAAACTCCAAACTGCGCCAGTTTTTCTGCATTGGGTTTCACCTCAATGGATGGCCCGGCAATGGTAATACCATTAAATACATCAGCAGTGCCCTTCACTTTTTCAACTTCATTTGCTACCGCAGTTGCTATTTCGTTTAGCTTGTTTTTGTCGTTGCCAAAAATTTTAATTTCAATTGGTTGAACAGATGCCATCAAGTCGCCAAGCATATCACCGATTACTTGTCCAAAGTCGATACGCAGCGCCGGTTGCGACGATTCTACCTGTTTCCTGATATCGTCTATAACTTCTTCAGTACTGCGTTCCCTGTCTTTCTTTAATTGAATTAGATAATCGCCATAGTTTGGTTCTGTGATAAAGAACCCCATCTGTGTACCTGTCCGCCTGGAGTAGTTTTTAAATTCCGGAACCTTAACAATTATTTTTTCAACCTCTTTTAATATCCTGTCTGTTTCTTCAAGCGAAGTGCCGGGAGGAGATGTATAATCAAGCACAATGGAACCTTCATCCATTTCTGGCAGGAAACCTGTTTCTAATCTGGGTAAAATAAAAAATATAGAAGAAATTAATAATACAATTATTGATAAACTTATAGCCGGTTTTTTAATAAAAAATGCAACCCATTTTTGTTGTTTTGTATTGTGCACACTATCTACCATAGGATTTTTAAACAAGCGCAGGCCTATTCCTGAAAGCAATATATAAATTACAGGCAATCCAACCCAGGTAACAAAAAATGAACAAACCAAAGTAATAATCATTGTATTTGTGAGCACATTAAAATATGCGCCCGCACCCCGCTCATGAGCAAAAATGGAATAAATATCACAATGGTACTTATCGACGATCCGAGCATCGATGGAAATAAATAACGAATTGCTTTATGAACCAAGATATGCGATGTAATTTCCGGATGTTCCTCGTGTGTACGATGGATTTGCTCTACAACTACTACAGCATCATCTATTATTAATCCTATTGCCGCAGCGATAGCCCCAAGTGTCATAATGTTCAGATTGTAGCCGAAGCAATAAAGCATTGAAATTGTCAGGAGCAATGTAATGGGTATAGTGATCAGAATGGTTGCCCCTGCTTTTAATGACCTGAGAAAAAGAATTGAAACAAAAATAGCAAGGATCAACCCAAGCCACAGGCTGTCGCTGACACTTCTTATCGCATCGCCTACGAAATCAGCCTGGTTATAATATGGTTCCATTTTAACATCTTTTGGAAGGATACTGTCTAACTCTTTCTTTTTTGACAGGACATCTTTTGCAAGGCTTATTAAGTTTGCATTGGGTTGTTTTAAAATTGCCAAAAGTAATGCTTGATGTCCATTGGCATTTATTTTTACATATTCAGTTTTTTCGCGGGTTTCTATTTTCGCGAAATCTTTAATTCTAACTATGCGCTTGCCATCATTTTTGATAACTGTATTTTCAATTTCAGTTTTGTTATAAATTCCGGCATCAGTTATAGTAAGGTACATTCGGCGATAATCTGAAATATAACCGTTTGAATTTATGAAATTGGTTTGTCCCAGCGTTGAAGCTAACATTTCAGGGGTAATAGAAAACGAGCTCATTTTCTGGGGTTCAACAATCAGCCAGTATTCTTTTACCTTCCCTCCGATAATGCGGACTTCCGACACTCCGTCAATTTGCGAAAGAAAAGGCTTTATGGTATAATTGGCAAGTAAATTAAGTTCAATCTGCGATTTGGTTTTGCTCTCCAATGTATAGCCCATAATTGGCAATATCGATGGGTTCATTTTTTGAATCTCGATATGCACATCAGGAGGCAGATCATTTTTCACCTGGTTAATGCGCAGTTCGAGCATTTGCAGGTTCAGATCGATATTGGAACCCCATTTCAGGAACGCAGATATTTCGCATGTCCCGCGACTTGTAGTGCTTCGGATTAATTTTAATCAGGAATTTGCTTGATAGCATTTTCTAACTGACGTGTTACCGACACCATCATTTTTTCTACTGGTTGTTCACCAAAGTCAGCAATTATCTTGAGTTTTGGAAATGTTACTTCCAGGAATAATGAAACCTGGATTTGACTGTAAAAGAATATTCCGCAAGCTATAATGGCTGCCAACAATACAGCAACCGGGTTTTTATAGGATTGAAAAAAGTTTTTCATTTCGGATTTTCTATTGTATTAAAACCTTTGCTGTATCTGCCAAACCGTATTACCGGAAAGTAAAATCCTGTCGGATTTGGTAAAAAGTGGCTTTAATATTTCTACTTCGTAGGAAGTTTCAATTCCTTTGTCGATAGGTACTTTGATAGCAATGCTATCATTGATCATTTTCATTATCCAAAATTCGGTTTGCTCTTCATTTGCCAGAATTGCATTTTTTGGTAATACAACTACATTGTTCTTCGAGGTTTTAACTATCCTGATTTTAACAATAAGGTTTTCTGGCTGCTTTTCTAAAACTTTAGGCTTAACGGCAAAACTTTCTGTTTGTGATGCAATGTCCATTGATGGCAAATTGTTTAGGACAATTCCCTCAATTATTTTATTATCAGGCAAAATGATTTCACAGGACATGTTATTATGAATAAATTCGCGCATTTCGAATGGAACCTGGAGTAAATATTTAGAAGCTTCAAGTCTGAAATACATG
>CAVSGB010000029.1:0-35057 GCA_963726845.1 uncultured Bacteroidota bacterium
ACCACGTATTGCTGCTCGATTCCAAATTTCTTGGTTGTTCGAGTGGCACGCTGAACTGCTTCAATAAATGCCAAGTCGTCCTTTAATCGGTAAATGACTATTAACCCACTCTCCGTCATCCTATTTCTCCATTTCGAAATGTGCTCACAATCTCGATTAGACCCACGATATGTTTGTTGAATTCGGAAAGCTCTTCAGCAGGAATCCAGTACTCACGATGAATGTGGGCACCTGCTGTCTGCACAAAGAATTGAGTTATATAGTCTGCTTCAATCTGAAAGCGAAGTACGTAGCCGCTCCCACCGTCCCGCGTATTCCAATCGCGAGCAATTTGGATGGCGTATTCTTCCTCAAGCACAGGATAGAAGATTGGTTGATCTGGAAGACGCGGAGGAAATGCTGTACATCCGCTGGATCGAATCAGTGCTAGTTCCGCGTCGCCGACTGGTCGATAGAGCGTTATTGCAGACATCCGCTTGATCTCCTTTGGTATTCTCGCAGAACGTCTTTCCGGGAATTCGCGGTTCTGTCCGTATCGTCGCCTATTCAAACAATGTGCCACCGCCGGACCTTGAGATGCGAGACGAAACGCCCCTTTTCCGACTCAATTAGCAATCTACCCGCCGCTCCCCGACTTTCGTTTTGCCACACGCAGCGCCTCCTCCACGGCCTTTGCCGCCCGTCGCTCCCTCGCCTCCGCCGTCTGGTAATAGAAAATGCCCAGCAAATGCCCGCGCCGCTGCGTAGGCGTCATCGCCTCCCAACCCTTCAGCGCCAGCGGTTGCCTCAGAAAGGCCGCTTTCAGAATCGGCGGCGGCTCAATCTCTCCCTCCAGCGTCAGCAGCAGCCGCTCCGAGCAATACGATGAGTCAGGCAATAAACATAACCATTACCATTTCCATTGTGGCTGGCATGCATCTTTCGCTTTCATGGTGGCAATGGCGCCCTGGTTTTCGCTGTTTACCGTGTGGCCGATTGGGCCATACCGTTCCCCGCGCGACAGCTCGAATCGCTTCACGGCGGCTGGGGCATCGTGCTCGACGAGATCATTTCCGCCCTTTACATGGGCGTGCTGTGGTTTCTCTGCCTGCATTTCCGGGTTTCTTCCAGCTGGTGACGTTCATTGCCTGGTTTCGGGAATCAATCGTGCTACTGGTTCGTTCACCGCCACCACGGATTTTCAACCCGACGAAACTCAAAGCGCTCCCATGTCTCGCAAAATCGCTCCGCTGGAAATAGCCCTCGTCATCGCGCTCTTTGCCCTGACCAATCTAGTTTCCGCGTTTCGGCAAAAGCAGAACACTTACGATGAAGGCCTCGCCTGGGAGCGGCCCTACTTCACGATGGCAGGCGAATTCGCGGCACGAGCCCATCGCAGCCGAGGCCCCCTACGTCTACCGAGTCGGGACGCCGTTCACGGGCTTTCTCTCATCTCGCCCGGCAACCTTGTGCGAGGATTTCGAATCTTTAATACCACAGGCAGCTTCATTACCTCAGCATCCTGCTTCTCTTTTGGCTGCAAGGATGGATCAAGGATTGGAAGATGCGCGTCCTGTTGGTCACGCTTTTCCTGATCCAGTGGGATGCGCCGCCCCGCTATATGTACCACTCTCCGGTGCATGTCGACGCCTGGTTCTTTGTCTTTGCCATTGCCGGACTCATCACCGTTCAAAGGTATCGTGAAAGTCCGTCATTCCTGTTGCTGGGAGGGCTCATCGCTTTGTCGTTCGTCGGAACTCTATTCCGGGAAATCATGATGATCGTGCCCGTCACCTTCCTCGCCGCAAATCAGCCATTCTCAATCGTGGGGCCGCCGGACGACAGGCAACTGAAAGTGCGCATGCCGGCTTTCCACTATTGGCTGCCCTTCCTGAGCGGCGCCGCGGCATTTGCCCTTCTTCATCTCTGCGTCCGGCAGACCGACGGATACTCCTTCATCGGAACGATCCTGGACTTCCTCTATGGCAAGGCTCTGATCGGCTACCTTCAGGCGTGGCTGCTCGCCTTCGGCCCCGTCCTTTTCATCATCGCTTACGACTGGCGGAACGCCCGCGCGCTTTTCTTGGCCAAAACCAGACATTCATCTTTTTCCTGGCCACCGGCGCATGGCTCGGATTCTTCGGAGGCACGGATACGGAGCGCCTCCTCTATTGGTCAATGCCCGGCGTCTACGTGTTGCTCGGGCTGGCGATCGAAAGACATCGCGCCATGCTTTCTCGCTGGCCAATCGCCCTCGCGTTAATCCTGGGACAGATCATGACCTCGCATTTATATATGCCTACGAGAAGATAACAGAATGATTTGAACTTCTGGCATTGGTGTTTGACTTGCTGCGGCGGAGAGGTGCTCCCATGTCCCGATCAGGATATTGTGACGACGAGCGGCGGAGGAAGTCAGGAACTGGGCCGCGGATCTCGGCGTCCTGAAGGGACTGACGTCATTGACGCTTACGACGATGTGTGGCTGATGATCCATCGCTGGAGCGGCATCGTGTTGGCGGTTGCAGTTTGTATTCATTTGATCGTCAGGAGAAATTGGGTGTTTGCATGGCACACGAACGAACGAGTAGACGACATAATACTACGTATTGCTTTGTTCTACAACGGCAATAATCCAGATAATCTGCGAAGCGGATACGGGCCATCCGACTTCGATCGCACTCACGTTCTGAATTTCACCTACGGTTACACGTTCCCGAAATTCATGAGCGAGGATACGTTGGCGGGGAAAGTAATGGACGGCTGGGCCATTCATGGCATTGCGGTCATTCAGAGCGGCCAGCCGTACAGCATGATCGATTATTCCGGGAGCTGTGGGCAGCACTTCTTCTACAGCACGTTCAATGGAATTACCAACCCGATCGTGCTGCGGGCCTCGGGATGCAATCGCAAGAACGCGCTGACGGGCCAAAATGGCGCGTTCTACAACGTCAATACAGGTCAGGGCGCGGCGCTAAAAGCCAGCTCGTTGACGCTTCCGCTGGTCCCGCAAGGCACAATGGGCGTTCCGAACGGCGACACCTACGAGACCAATTTTATCAGCGGCGAACGAAACATCTTCCGTCAGTCATGGCAGCGGCGGGCCGATGCCTCTCTGGTGAAGGACTGGATGATTCACGAACCATATACCCTGCACTACACATTCGATGTCACAACTTAACCAACACATCGAGCTTCGATATTCCCCAGAACAACGTGAACCAGAATGCAGCCTTCAACAACGTACCCGTGGAGGAAATACGCTCTACAATCCTTCATCCGGGCTCCGCATCACCAAACACTCCATCGGCAGCGCGCGCAGAAACAGACGTCGCTGCAAATGGATTTTTAAGCTGAGCCGGTATGCAACCTCGTGAGGGTGGCCCGGAGGGGTTGCCCTTCGTTTCTGCGCGGTTGTGACTCTTCGGGCATGGCGCCCGCTCGCCTGGGCTTCTAGAATGGCCTTATGACCGCCAGCTCGTGGAACCTTCGCAGTCTCCGCGCCGAGCATACGTAGCTCAGCCAGTAATGACAACACCACCACCAAAAAAAAAAAACATTTCCTAGAATATTGCAGCCTCACAATGCTGACAAAACCGCCAAAGTGTGTGTGTAGATGTTGTCTTTACCCAATTATGAAATTTGGGTAGGAGTTGGTGCCCTTGTTCGTGTGTGTGTGTGCACAACCGGCCTGCTGCTCGATGGCTCCGGCAGGAGAACTTGTTCTTGCCCGTGGTGGCTCACGACAGGCTCGGCCGCTGTGTGGTGTGTATATATACATAGGAAATGTGACAAAAAAAAAAAAGAATTTCATCATCATCGAGGAGCAGTACAATGTAGTTAGAAAGGTTAGGTAAGTGTGTGTGTGTGTGTGTGTGTGTGTGTGTGTGTGTGTGTGTGTGTGTGTGTGTGTGTGTACACAGAGAAAAAAAAAAAAAAAATGTATTGCTATAATTGTGATAAAAGAAGCATACCAAAGATGTGCCATGATGTGTAGAAATGAGTTCAGTTATTTGTAATGGCAGCCTACTTCTGTGGGCAATTTCTATCCCTCTCGGAACATGGCTACAATTATGGCAACACTTTCTTCGAAACTTAGGTTCTCATGTGGGTTTAATTCGTCCTAAAGGTGTTCTATATAATAAATAGGACTGTCGATTTTCCCAATATCATGGTATAATGCACCTGCCCTTACCAGTAAAGGGTTGCCGCCAATTTTAAAGGTAGCTTCCTCAGCAAGATTGGCTACCTGCAGTGAGTGCTGAAATGTCCCCGGGGCAAGTTCTGCCAGTCGCCTTAGCAATGGCTGGTTCGAATCGGAAAGCTCAAGTAAAGTTGCATCTGAAAGAAACCCGAACATTTTTTCAAATATATAAATTAATGGTATAGAAGAAAGCACCAATAAACCATTCCCGCCAAAAGACAATAGATTATCGATCTTTATATTGCTGATATTACCTTCCTGGTAAAGTGAAATTCCAATGTGCAATGAAATATAGGTCGCAATTATCCATGCCGAAGTAACGAACATTTTATTTCTGCGATAAATATTTGTAAGACTTAAAAGCGCAACAATACCTATTGAAATTGTTAGAAACGAAAATTCAAAACTGTTTGGCGCCCAGAAACCAATTATTAATACTGTTACAATATGTATAAATAGTGCAAGTTTGGTATCGTAGAAAGTTTTTAGCAATATCGGCAATATTGCAAATGGCACCATGTACAAACTATACGGCTTAAAACTGATAACAAGGCTGGCTGACAGGGAAAACAGAAGTACAACAAACAAAATGAACGCGACTTTTTTTTTCGATTGAAGTACTGGTTTCCTGAATTTTTTCAAGAATATATAGATAATCAATATACATATAAACGATAGTATAGCCTGCCCGATAAGAATAAAAATATAATTTGATGACTTGCCCATCCGGAATTCATACTCTTTTTTAAGCGATTCAAGTACCTTATATGACTGTGTCGTTACAATATCACCAGTGAAAATGACCCTTTCGCCTGTCAGTACCATTCCTTCTGTAAGTGAAAGTTCGCTTATGGCAGCTTCACGCATTTTTGAAGTTGTTTCCTCATCATAATATAAATTAGGGACAACAAATTCATCCAGCCTTAAACCCCTGAAAAATGCGTCGGGGTTGAAACCTGTAGAATCTGAAATCTGATCGGTAAACCTGCTCAAATCGTGAAATATATATTCATAAGCCCGTTTTTGTGTAAACACTTCATCGAGTTCACATTCTTCGGCAACATTATTGCGGACTTGTTTAATTCCAATTGATTTCTTCGAAAGGGCATTAAACCCTTCCGGTAATTCTATAATCCCTTTATTGTAAATAAAATCGAAAAGAAAAATAATTTGCTTTTCCAGCCGGTTCTTATATTCAGGCTTTAAAATATTTGGATACTTGCGGTTCAGATAGTTCCAATAATTATTAAAAAAAGTCCGGAAATTGTTTTTTTGTTCAATAACCGATTTTGGGTTATAATTAAAATATGGGGTAAAACTTTTTGTTATGCTGTCTTTTTGTTCGCTTAAATCCGATTCTGATTTGTAAATCGGGAAATCGAAAGGGGCAATTAGTACTTCATGCATCCAGGGTTTGCCTCTTTGATATTCATATTTAAATTTCCCACCTCTTGGGAAAAAAAGGATCAATATCAATACTGTGGCAAGGAACATGGAAAAATTAACGACCTTGTTATTAATCCTGAAAGTACGTTCCAAAAAGCCTTTCATTTTAAAACCAGATTAAGAAGTATAATTTTTTGTATTGCATAAAAATACCTAAATTAGTTTACTAAATAAACGATTGGTTTATGTTTTTGTTAAAGCTTTTTTTTATGGATTCATTGATGCAAAAAGGAATTTGTAAAACTACGTTAATTCCAATGAGAAGAGAACCATCAGAAGCCAGCGAGATGGTTTCGCAGGTTTTGTTTGGAGAAACATATTCCATAATTGGTGAGGTTGATAATTGGAATAAAATCCAACTCGATTACGATGGTTATTTTGGTTGGATTGATTCCAAACTGGTTATTAAAATTGATGAACCTGTGTTTTTTACTTTGAATAATTCCAAAACTTATATTACCGACAAATTAATTTCGACGGCAACTATGAAAGGTAAGGCCGGTATATTTTATTTACTTGCAGGAAGTGTGCTTTATAATTTGCATGAAAATATTTTTAATATTGCCGGAACAAGCTATCAGCTTACATTTCCTTTTGTACCACTAACTTATACCCAAAGCGAAACAATTGTTTATTCAGCGTTGCAATTTATTAATATTCCATATTTATGGGGCGGCCGGTCAAGCTTTGGGATTGATTGTTCAGGTTTGGTCCAAACAGCTTGTAAAATAGCTAATCTTAAAATTCCGCGCGATGCATCACAACAGGCTTTGGAAGGGACACTGATAAATTCGATAGATGAATCAAAGCCAGCCGATTTGATTTTCTTTGAAAATATTGCGGGAAGGATTGTGCATGTAGGTATCCTTTTATCTCCGGGGAAAATAATCCATTCATCAGGCTTTGTCCATATTGATCCTGTCGACAATGTTGGAATTTATAATCAGGATCGCCAGGAATATACTCATAAATTAAAAATCATTAAGAGATTGGTATAACCATAAAATTCAGTTTCATTTGTAATTAAGAAAATGTCAGCAAGAGTTAAACTTCTGATTATTGAAGATGATCCAACACAAACATATCTTATCCAGGAATCGCTTGGAAAGGATAATTACGAAATTACCAATATTCAGGATGGGCAGGAAGCGTTAAATTTTTTGTTGTCATCATCTGATTTACCCGACCTTATTCTTTTGGACTATCACCTTCCGACTTTAGACGGTTTGAAGATTATGAACCTTTTAAAAGAGCAGGCCGGAAACTCAATATAGTTTTTCTTACCGCTGATTACTCAATCGAAACAGCAATTAGTTCAATAAATGCCGGAGCGCTCGAATTTATTCCAAAAGACGGGCGATTTGTAAATAATATACCTACGGTTGTCAATAAAGCCTATCAAACTGTAAAAACAAGGATTGAACGTGAAAAATTTCAATCTGCACTCATAGAAAGTGAGTCCCGGTTTAAAATAGTCATGGATGCCAGTAAGGACGGTATATTCGAATGGAACAGCAAAGAAGACATTCTTCATATAAGTCCTAACCTGTCATATTTGCTGGGTTATACTGTTGATGAATATCCGAAAAACCGAAATTCGGTTTTAGGATTGGTTCATCCTGACGATAGACAATTAATTGAAAGTAAATTATTGTACCATATCGAAAATAATACACCGCTTTACGAAGCAGAAATAAGACTTCTGACAAAGGACAATAATTATAAGTGGATTCTCGAGAGGGGAATTGTTGATGAAAAAACTGAAAACTCAATTCCCATCCGTATTATAGGGACACATTCGGATATTTCAGAAAGAAAGGCCTCAGAAGAAAAGTTAATAGAGGCAAACCGAAGAATTACAACACTTATTGGTAATTTGCCTGGCATTGTTTATAGTTGCAGGGATAGCAATATTTTTAATAAAGAATTTCTTGGCGGGCACATTTGGGAAATTACTGAATATTCTGCAGAAGAATTGTTTTTAATGGGAAATAGTTCTTTTGATAATATCGTTTTCCCCGGAGATAAAGCTCAAGCAGAAGAACTGATTTCTTTTGCAATTGAAAATAAATCGGATTATGAATTGTACTACCGCATAGTAACTAAATCAGGCAACATACGATGGATTTGGGATCATGGGAAAGTGGTTGAAATTTTAAACTCAAAAAATGTTTCGCTTGAAGGTTACTTAGCCGATATTACTGAAAAGAAAACAAATGACGAAGCTTTGAGGCAATCGGAAGAAGAAAAAAATATTATTTTAGACAATAGCTTACAGGTATTCATTTTGTTAAATCCCGAAGGGAAAGTAATTGCTTTCAACAAAGTTGCAAATCACCGTGCTATTCTAACTGTCGGAAAATCGATAAAAAAGGGTACAAGCATTCTCGATTACATGCCTGGTGTTGAAAAAGAGAGAACCGAAAAGTTATTTGAAAAAGTTGTTCGTGGTGAACCTGCATATTGGGAACAACCTTTTGCGATAAGAAAAGAAATATCCTGGTACGACAATATAATGGTACCAGTCTTTGTTTCACGTGATGAAATTAAACTCGTTTGTTTTACATCATCGGATATTACCGAGCGTAAACTGGCCGATGAGAAACTTATTTATTCCGAATATCTGTATAATACTACAATTAATTCCCTTAACGATTTTTTATTTGTTATAGATGAAGAACAAAACATCCTTTTTGCAAATGATGCACTATTAAGATTTAACCTTCAGATTGGTATCTCTGAAAAGTTCAATGAAAAAAAATTAATCAATGTATATCCATTTTTAAAGCAATACGAAAAAGAGATTAATATCGATGTGTTCCTAAATGGCAAAGAACTTGTACGGGAAGATAAAATAAACCTGAAAAATAAATTTATTTACGTTGAAATAAAAATTACACCGATTTACCAGGCAGATAAAGTTGTCAGGGCTGTTATAGTAATCAGGGATATTACAGAAAGGAAAAATTTCGAAAAAAGGATAATGAATGCCATTATCGAAACTGAAGAGCGCGAACGTAAGCGCTTTTCAGAAGACCTGCATGATGAAATGGGTTCAATTTTATCGACCATTAAAATTTATATCAATACGCTGCACCAGGAGAATATCGAAGTTGAACGCCGAACGGCGATGGTTGGTTTTACAAATCAGTTAATCGACCAGGCAATTCAAAATTCTAAAGAAATTGCAAATAACCTGAGCCCGAATATTATCAAACGTTTTGGGCTTATTTCTGCGCTTCAGTCATTGTGCGAAAAAATTATTTCTACAACCGACATTAATATTGCTATTGACCCTGGTCAATATATGCATAATTTACAGGAAGATGAAGAAATATCTATTTACCGGATTATTACCGAATTAATTAATAATACTATAAAACATGCCAAAGCCACATGTATAAATATAACACTAAGAAGCTCCAATGACAAGTTGTCGATTATTTATACCGATGATGGCAAGGGGTTCGATTTTAATGCGGCCTTCCAGAAGAGTGCAAAGGGCCTTGGTTTGCAAAATATAGCCAGTCGCATTAGTTCATTGAGTGGGATATATTCGGTTTCTGGCAGATCTGGCAATGGTTTCTTAATGCATATTGAATTAATGATTCCTGCAGAAAGGTAATTTTTTATTTGTTATTTAGTAAATAAAATACGATTTTAGGCTAATATTTCATTATTATGCAAGTAAAAGTTTATTTGGTAGACGACCATAAAATATTCCGCGAGGGTTTAAAATTGCTTCTTGGCACAATTAAAAATGTTAAAATTATTGGCGAAGCCCCAAACGGGATAATATTTCTTTCAGAACTTCCAAAAGATAAGCCAGATATTGTATTTATGGACATAAACATGAAAGAAATGGATGGTATTGAAGCAACCCAGAAAGCGCTTGAAATTTTCCCCGACTTAAGGATTATTGCCCTAACTAGTTTCGAAGACGAGGAATATTTCAATCGTATGACCGATCTTGGCGTTCGTGGTTACCTTTTAAAAAATTCATTAAAAGATGATTTTGAAAAGGCCATCAACAGGGTCATGGAGGGTTATAGCTATTATTCAGGCGAATTAATTGTGAGGCTTTCGAAGAAAATGCAAATCGAAAAAACACGTAATAAATCGAAAGAGGAAATAATAATAACTGACGAAGAAAAGGAGCTTTTAAAATATATATGTCAGGGCTTGACGAATAAACAAATTGCTGATTTAGTCCACCTTAGCAATCGCACTATTGAAGCACACAGGGCAAGGTTATTGGATAAGACCAATACAAAAAACTCGGTTGCATTGGCTGTATTTGCCATATCTAATAAACTTGTAGCCCTTGAATAATTATAATGCAGATGGCAGACGATAAAAAACTTAGCATTAAAGAATGGGCCGAAAGACGACCGTCCTCGGGAAAAAATGATGAACAAAGGAATTGGTGCATTATCCAACGCGGAGCTTATTGCAATACTTTTCGGAACTGGCACACACAATGAATCGGCAGTTGAAATTGCCCGTAAATTGCTTGATTCGGCTGAAAATAATTTAAATAAATTAGCAACTTTTACTATTAAGGATTTAAAGCAAATTAAAGGTATTGGAGAAGCAAAGGCAATATCAGTGTTCACTGCGCTTGAATTGGGCAAACGGCGTAAGATTGAAGAAGTTGTTGAAAGAAAAAAAATACAATCGAGCAAAGATGTATATGAAATATTTGGTTCATTATTGGGCGACTTGCCATTCGAAGAATTTTGGATTTTATTACTGAACCGGTCAAATTGTATTATAGAAAAAATGAAAACCAGCCAGGGCGGCATTAGTGGCACTGTTACGGATGTCAGGATAATCCTGAAAAATGCACTCGATAAAATGGCCAGCAGTATAATATTATGCCACAATCACCCTTCGGGAAACCTGAAGCCAAGCGATTCTGATATTTCTATCACGCAAAAACTTAAAGAAGCTGGAAAGCTTATTGATATTAATATTCCGGATCATGTTATAGTTACAAACAATGGCTATTTTAGTTTTGCAGATGAAGGAATGATATAATGGAAATCGGATAATGGGAATCAGGAGTCAGGAATCAGGAGTCAGGAGTCAGAAGACAGGAGAAAGGAGACCGAAGTCGGGGGAAAATATATATAAATTAATAGAAAATAAAACCATCAGAATTATATTTTGTGCTTCCAGCCTCCGGTTTCCTGTTTCCAGATTCCGGTTTTCGTTTTATTGATATTTATATTCCACATCCTTATCAAACTCAATAAGCCTGTTTTTCCATCGTTCAGGAATGGCGATTGATTTTTGTTCAATGTAGTTGAACCCTGCAATTGCTGCTTTTAACACCGATTTAATTTCCCTGGTTTCTGAATTTATTATATGTTGCAATGTTTGAATACTTTTATTGCCTATCTTGTTAGTTTTTGTCAGGACTTCAATTTTTTCATAATAAAATATTGGCTTCAAATAATCAATTGTTATAGAAGCTATAACTAATGATTCTGTTTTATAATCTATTTGTTCGCCAAGGACCTGGCTAAAATATTCCAACCGTGCAATGTCGCAATAAGCCAAATGTACAGAATTCGTAACATGCGACATTAAATCAATATCTGTAAACCTAACCTGAATTGGGCAGGAATATCGAAAGATTGGTTCTTCAGGATTCATTACTCAGGCTTCTTTAAATAATTAAAAGATGATCGGAATACAGATTTCTGACTCATTACTCCATTTTAATTTATTCCTTAAAAAATTTCTTTTGAAAAAGAAGAATGGCAGCTACTCCAATGGTTATCGATGAATCGGAAAGGTTAAATATCGGCCTGAAAAAGACAAATTCATCGCCACCCCAGAATGGCACCCAAATTGGAAAATGCCCTTCTATCAATGGAAAATAAAACATATCGACAACCTTGCCATGCAGAAAACCTGAATAATGATCCGGAGCAAACAAAGTTGCTACCTGGTAATAGCTTTCGTTGAAAAGCATCCCGTAAAATGCACTATCGATTATATTGCCAAATGCACCTGCAAGTATCAGCGATACACAAATTATAAGCCCTATTGAAGCTTTGGTTTTGACAAGGGTAGTCAGGTACCAGCATATTGCTACTATTGCGACAATACGAAAAATGCTTAAGATTAATTTACCCATCGATCCACCCAGTTCCATGCCAAATGCCATGCCATTGTTTTCGGTAAAATGGATGATGAACCAATTGGTTATTTTAAATTCCTGGCCTAGTACCATGTGGGTTTTGATCCATATTTTTATTATCTGGTCGATAAATAAAACCAGAAATATCACTAAAACTGCTAATTTTCCTCTACTCATTTTCAATAATAAAAGCTCTCTAAATTTACCTGAGAAAATTCAGAAAGCTGTTAGACTTTTTTTTAATTTTTAAATTAAGTATGCCATAGCCAATCAATATCAACTTAATAAAAGAAAGAAAGCTGATATTAGTGTTTTACAGTTTGTCCTTGTTTGGCTTCAATACTCAATGTTGCATGAGGTACTGCCATCAGGCGTTCCTTAGGGATCAATTTACCGGTCTCACGGCAAATTCCATAAGTTTTGTTCTCGATCCTCACCAATGCTGCCTGCAAATGTTGAATAAACTTAAGTTGTCGCTGTGCAAGTTTGCCTGCTTCTTCTTTTGAAAGTGTTGCAGCGCCTTCTTCTAAAACTTTAAATGTTGGCGAAGTATCCTGGGTATCGTTACTTCCACTTTGAGTAATGGCACTTTTCAGCAATTCATAATCTTTCTTTGCCTGATCGAGTTTATCGAGTATTAAGTTCTTAAACTCTTCAAGGTCCGTCATCCGTGTATCTGGTTTTTTCTGACATAATAGTAAGTTTTGACTAAAGTAGTTATAATCTGGTAAAATTTATGATTTTTGTTTATTATATACGTTCAATGTGAATTAAAGTTTGAATATCTTCTTCAATATCTACTGGCCGGGCACTATCGATTTCTAAATTATCAACAAGTTGTATGCCTATAGCTAATGTTTGAGCTTTGATATAATTTTCGTACTTTTTCAGGGCATGATCAAGTGAATCATGTTTTTGAATCTCAATATTTATTTTATCAGTAACATCGAAACCACTGTCTTTCCTGAGGTTTTGAATCCTATTAACGAATTCACGGGCTATCCCTTCTTCACGTAATTCTTCGGTAAGTGATGTATTGAGTATTACAGTCAATGTTCCTTCATTTGCAACAAGCTCACCTGGTATGTCTTCAGTTTGGATTTCTACATCATCGATATTTAATTCAATATTTAGGTCTCCTATTAAAAATGAAAAAGATTTTTTTATTTCAAAAATCAATATATCCCCCTGATCAAGGGTTTCTATCTTTTCAGCTATCTGTTTCATCAGTTTCCCATAGCGAGGGCCTAATTTTTTGTAATCTATTTTGATTTTTTTTATAATTCCAGTACCTCTTAAATCTGAAATTACTATTGCTTCTTTAACATTTGTTTCAGATAAAATAAGGTTTTTAACAGCTTCAAATTGTTCGGTAAAAGATTCGAAATTTGGTGAAATGACTTTTATTAAACTTAATGGCTGGCGTACTTTGATATTTACTTTCCGACGTAACCCCAATACCATAGATGAAACCTTCTGGGCAATATCCATTCTTTCTTCGAGTGCCGTGTCGATTAAAAATGGATTTTCTTTTGGAAATAATGCCAGATGGACGGACTTTGATTTATCGCGGCTTGTTGCCAAATTCAAATCAGTAAATATTTTGTCACTGTAAAATGGTGCAATTGGTGCAGCCAATTTTGCAACTGTTTCAAGGCATGTGTAAAGAGTTTGATAAGCTGCTATTTTATCTTTCGAAAACTCACCACCCCAATAGCGTTTTCGGTTCAGGCGAACGTACCAGTTGCTTAAATTTTCTGTAACGAAATTTGATATTGCCCGGGCAGCTTTCGTTGGTTCGTAGTCGGCATAAAATGAATTGACTTCCTGGATGAGCGAATTAAGCAATGAAATAATCCACCTGTCTATTTCCGGCCTTTCCGAAACTGGTACTTCAGTTTCTTTGTATGTAAAATGATCGACATTTGCGTATAGCGAAAAGAAAGAATAGGTATTGTAAAGTGTCCCAAAAAATTTACGGACTGTTTCTTCAACTCCTGCAATATCGAATTTCAAATTGTCCCAGGGTGAAGCATTTGAGATCAAGTACCAGCGCAATGGGTCGGACCCATATTTTTCAATAGTTTCGAAAGGATCAACAGCATTGCCCATTCGCTTCGACATCTTGTTTCCATTTTTGTCAAGAACAAGGCCGTTTGAAATAATATTTTTGTATGCAACAGAATCGAACAACATCACTGCTATTGCATGTAATGTAAAAAACCAACCACGGGTTTGGTCAACACCTTCGGCGACAAAATCTGCTGGAAAAGGAAGCCCCACACCGACCCTCCCCGGAGGGGAGGGAAAAGAGAAGCCACATCTTGCCCCTTCCCTTCGTGGACAGTTGTGAGCTCAATTTCAATTTTTCCTAAAACAATATCTATGTTGCCTATTATCTCTTCATTTTTAAAACGGATAACCTTATATCCAAGGCTTTCCAGTATTTTTGTGCGAAGTTTATCTGCTTTTACAATTTCAGGTTCTTGATGGTAACCTCCGTCTATCTCAATTATTAGCATTTTTGAAAGACAAACAAAATCAACTATAAATTCGTCTATAATATGTTGCCTTCTAAATTTGAAATCTTCTAATTGTTTCCCGCGCAAATATTGCCATAAAATGCTTTCAGCTTCAGTTTGGTATTTTCTTTTTTCTTCTGCAAGCTCTTTCATTAAAGGATAAACTGTATCCCTCGCGGTTTGATATTTAAACGGGGTTCTTTCTCCCCCTCCTTTGGAGGGGCCAGGGGGAGGCTCTCAAACGGATAATGCAGCTGAGCATAGGGCATTGCCCCGCTATCGAACCAAACATCTATAAGATCGGCTTCGCGAAGCATTTTTTTTCCACCTGGCGAAACAAATATTATATTGTCGACAAATGGTTTATGAAGATCGAAATTTTCGTAATTCTCTTTAGAATTATTTTCAGGGATAAAATTGGCAAGTGGATTTGATTTCATAAACCCGGCCTTCACAGACTTTTCAATTTCACTTTTTAATTCGGCCACAGAACCAACACAAATTTCTTCTTTACCATCTTCTGAACGCCAAATTGGTAAAGGAGTTCCCCAGAAACGTGAACGTGATAAATTCCAGTCCTGTAAGTTTTCGAGCCATTTGCCAAACCGGCCGGAGCCTGTAGATTCGGGTTTCCAATTGATAGTATTGTTGAGTTCTATCATCCTGTCGCGCAAAGCTGTGGTTTTTATAAACCACGAATCGAGCGGATAGTATAAAACCGGTTTGTCTGTCCGCCAGCAATGTGGATAAGAGTGAATGTGTTTTTCAATTTTAAAAGCTTTGTTTTCTTTCTTTAACAAAACAGAAATAAATATATCTACAGTTTCATCTTCTTCAGTAAGATTGGGATCATAGGCATTTTTAACAAACCTGCCACTCAATGGGCCACAACCCTCTATAAATTTTCCCTGTTTATCAACTAAAGTCAGAGAACCCAGAACCATACTGTTTTGCAACGCGAAAATCATCGGCGCCAAAACTTGGGGCAATGTGTACAATTCCGGTTCCATCTTCAGTAGTTACAAAATCGCCAAGTACAACTTTAAAAGCATCCCCAGTCAAAGGTTGTTGGTAAGGCATTAATTGCTCGTAGCGCATTCCTTCTAAACTTGATCCAACTGTCTCTCCAATTATCTCCCAAAATATTATTTTATTGCTCTCAACAACTTTACCATTTTTTATATCAATATCAAAAATACTTTCACCAGCACTCAAACTGCTTGTTTGATCAGGGAGAGAAATACCAAATTTTACATTATCATGAATCTTGAAATAATTTTTAAAAAGATCTTTAGCAAGAATTACCGTGATTGGCTTTAATGAATAGGGGTTAATTGTCCGAATTGTCAAATAAATAATATCTTTACCTACAGCCAACGCAGTGTTAGAAGGTAGTGTCCATGGGGTAGTTGTCCAAGCCAGTATGAATACATCTGTACCTGCAAACTTGCAAAGTAATTCTGATTGTTCATTTTGAATTACTTTAAATTGTGCAACAACTGTAGTATCCTTTACATCGCGGTAGCACCCTGGTTGGTTAAGCTCGTGAGTGCTTAGTCCTGTACCAGCCGCAGGCGAGTATGGTTGAATTGAATAGCCTTTATAAAGCAAACCTTTTTTATAAAGTTCTTTTAAAAGCCACCATAGTGTTTCAATATATTTATTCTCGTACGTAATATATGGGTCGTTCATATCGACCCAATAGCCCATCAACTCAGTCAAATCTTCCCATTCCCGGGTATATTTCATGACATCCCTGCGGCATGCATTATTATATTCTTCAACAGAAATACCACCTTCTTCTTGTGGTTTACCTATATCTTCTTTTGTAATTCCAAGTGCTTTTTCTACGCCAAGTTCTACAGGCAACCCATGAGTATCCCATCCTGCCTTGCGCTTTACCTGGAAGCCTTTCATTGTTTTGTAACGACAGAAAATATCTTTAATTGTCCGCGCCATCACATGATGAATCCCAGGAATCCCATTTGCCGAGGGCGGCCGTTCGTAAAATACAAAGGCGGTATTTCCTTCCCTTTCTTTAATACTGCTTTCAAATACTCCATTATCCTTCCAATACTTAAGCACTTGCTTATTTATCTGGGACAAATTAAAGTTTTTGTATTCTGCAAATTTCATTTTAAATAATCCATTAAACTCAGGCTGCCAAAGAGTTTTAATAATTATTGTAACATATTGCAACCTTTTAAAAAAAGTGTACAAAGATAGATTGCGAGATTTTAAAATGCAAGTGATTGTCTATTTTGATCAGGAAGAGATGTTATTGTTGAATGTAAATGTATTTTCCAGCACACATAATATGCTTTAAATTTCAGGCTTTAAAGAGAATTTTTTGAATATTTCCGGTAATTAATAATACTTTTAAAAATCGGCATATTGATTTTTTCCTTACTTTTGAATTTTAATGCAAACAATGATTCAATTTAATAGCAACATACTTATTTTATTTTCATTCATTACTGCTTTTATAATTGTTTTTACTTCTATTCCGACTATTGTAAATGTTGCAAATATTATAAAATTATTTGATGAACCAGGTTTACGCAAAGCACACGATACAAAGGTGCCGACTTTAGGTGGTATAGCAATTTTCGCAGCGTTGCTCATCACGATCGGAGTTTTTGCGGATTTTTCTAAACAGCACGAATTTCAGTATTTGTATATGTCGAGTATCATATTGTTTTTTGTTGGTTTAAAAGATGATATTTTGATTATTGCGCCTTTGAAAAAATTGTGGGGACAATTATTGGCAACACTGGTTTTAATAATTCTTGGAGATGTGAGGTTTACCAGCCTTCATGGCTTCCTTGGAATAAATCATATACCCTATTTGGCAAGCACATTATTGACTTTTTTTGTATTTATTGTTATTATAAATGGGTTTAACCTTATCGATGGAATTGATGGACTGGCAGCAGGCACCGGAATCCTTGCTTCGCTTATTTTCGGAACATGGTTTTATTTAGCAGGCGATTATGAATATACAGTTGTTTCTGCAACACTTGCCGGAAGTTTAATTGCTTTCTTTTGGTTCAATGCTTATAGTAAAAGGCATAAAATATTCATGGGCGATACCGGCTCACTGATGGTTGGGCTTTTTATGGCTATTTTGGCTGTCAGGTTTAATGAACTGAATATTAAACAATCGAATAATTGGTTTATTCATGCTGCCCCGGCTGTATCATTTGCAATACTTATTGTTCCATTGTTCGATACTATCAGGGTTTTTTTAATCCGGCTTTTCCAGGGAAAGTCGCCATTTAAAGCCGATACAAATCACGTTCACCACAGGTTATTGGCAATGGGGATGTCGCATATCAGGGCAACGACTTACATTTTAGGTGTAAATGTTATAATAGTTATAGTTTCCCTAAGTTTTAATCATATGGGCATTATCAGGTTAATGATTTTAAACCTCATTCTTGCAACATTATTCTCTCTTTTGCCGGAAATTATTTATTTTGTTAAAGAAAAATTAAGACAACATAATTCCTGAAAGCCGTTTTCATAAATTGCGGACACATGAAGTTTCGGGTAGCATTAACTATAATTATTTTAACAGGCATTGCTAACCCTGCATATAACCAGGTTTTTTTACCTCTCGAAAACGATTTTAATTTTTATATTCAACAGGCAGTTGCTAACAATACTCAATTCCATAGCGCTATAAGGCCTTACAATCTTGAAGAGTTAACTTTTGATACATTAAGGTTGAGGCCATTATTAAATTATTCTTTCTTTAACCGGAATAAAAAAATCAGTGTTTTACCTATTTTTGAAAGTTCCATGACTGTTTCGGATAAAGAAAATTCTTATATTGGTTTATCTGCAGGGGCTGCATTTAAATTTAAATTTGGGAAAAGATGGCTCTTGCAAATGAGTGCTTTTGAAAACCTGGACCAGCTTCCTCCATTTATCCAGGAAAAAATTGATTCCAACAAAATTGTTCCTCGCTTTGGAAGGTATTTGGAAAAATATGGAAGATTTTACAGTATCCCACAGTTCAATGGAATATTGAACTATAACCCTTCTAAATACATTTCCGTGGCCATAGGTCATGATAAGTTCTTTTTAGGGGATGGCTATCGGTCTTTATTTTTATCCGATAACCCATCGCCATTTCCATTTGCCAGGCTAATTGTCCATGTATGGCGAATAAAATATCTTGCTTTGTTGGCAAGGATAGACGACATCGATTCTTATTCAGGTAATTCTTCTTTTCAGGAAAAATATGCAATAATGCACTTTTTGAGTTATAATATTACCGACAGGATCAATATAGGTTTTTTTGAAGCGATTATTTGGCGCGGACGTGATACATCAATAAACAGAGGAATAGAACTTAATTATTTGAATCCGGTGATATTCATGAGGCCGGTTGAATTTTCAATGGGTTCGCCTGATAATGCAAATATTGGAGGCTCATTTAAATTCAGGCTTTTTTCAAAAACATTTTTATACAGCCAATTATTTATAGATGATTTTAGTGTAAAACAGTTTATAGCCAACAACGGATGGTGGGGCGATAAATATGGAATCCAGGCAGGTATTAAGAGTTTTGGGGTTTTGGGAAACAATAATTTATTTATCCAGGCCGAATTTAATTCAGTGCAGCCATATACTTATTCTCACGAATCATCACTATCAAATTATGGATACGAATACCAGCCTTTGGCACATCCGCTGGGTGCAAATTTCAGGGAATTAACAGGAATTGTTCGCTATAACAAAGGAAGATGGCTTTTTACTGAAAAAGCAATAGCTGCGAGATATGGCGAAGATTCCAACAACATCAGCTATGGAATGAATATTTACAAAATATATGATCCGGGCCAGAAAACGGTTGGCGATGTATCTGAAAATGGGAAAATTATTTCTTTCATTCAATCTTATGGAAATAATTTAGGACAAGGTTTAAAAACGAATTCGATTATAAACGAATTATCCATTGCATATATCCTGAAACCTTCATGGAATATGAAAATTTATGCCGGATACAGATATAATTATAAAAAGAACCTGAAAGAATATCAATCGGATAATTATTTTTTCATTGGGTTGTCAACAATGTTATACAACAATGATGTAGAATATTAAATGAAGAATGATACATATATAATATTGTTACTTTTAATAATTTTATTTCCTGCCAGGTTGAATTGCCAGATTTCTGTGCCTTTAACAGCAGATTATGGCCATGTTCTCGATACCTGGTCATTACAAAATAGGGTAAATATCAACTCATCAGTTAAACCTCTTTTTGTTAATCAGATAAATAATTCCGTTAATGCTGATTCTCTTTTTGCTTTTGGAACAGTTAAACCTGTAGCCAAAAAGAACTGGTTCTTTAGAAAGTTATTTTATGAAAATTTTTTAAGCGATGATACAACCGGGTTTCGAATATCTGTTGATCCATTGTGCAATTTTCAATTTGAAAAGTATAATAATATTAATAAGTTATATTACACAAATACCAGGGGGATTAGATTATTTGGAAGTTTAGGGAATGATTTATATTTTGAATCTTCGTATTATGAAAATGATGCAAAATTTCCGGGGTATTTAAACGATTTTGTAAATAGTAATTTTATTGTTCCGGGGCAGGGTGCAATCAGAAGCTACAATTACTTCGATTATGCAAATTCCACTGGAATATTGCATTTTCAATGGGGAAAATTTTTTTGCTTTACTCTTGGCCATGACAAAATTTTTATTGGTGATGGCTACAGGTCTGTTTTGCTATCCGATAATTCGTTTAATTATCCTTTTCTCCGTATTGATGCTACATTCGGGAGAATTTCGTATACACGTATCATGGCTGAATTAATGAGTGATTCGACACCCCAAAATATCGATTATGGCGTAAGGGGGAAAAAACTTGCCGGATTTAATATTTTTACTTATATGCCTGAAGATTGGTTCCATTTTTATTTTTTTGAAGGCAATATCTGGCAATATCCAAACAGTTCAAAAAATATTAATTTCAATTATAATTTTATTGACCCGATAATTTATGCAAACGCTTTAATTTCAAATCCTGATTTTAAAACATTGCTTGGTGCTGGTTTTAAGTTGAATACTTTTAAAGCAGTTCAATTATATGGGCAGTTTGCAGTTGACAAATTAACTAAAACAACAGATTATAATAACCATTTCGCATGGCAGGCTGGTATTAAATATTGCGATGTTTTTACAATTAAAAACCTGTTTCTGCAAATTGAATACAATACTGCAAAACCAAAAACGTACACTAACGATCAAAAAATACTGGATTACTCTCATTATCTGCAAGCCCTTGCCGATCCTTTAGGCACGAACTTTAATGAATGGGTCTATATTTTACATTATAATATCAGCAGGTTCAACTTTGATGCAAAATTTAATTATTCAGAATATGGGGATAAAGCAGTTGCCCCGAAAAATAAAAACAAAAAATATATTATTAACTACGATTTTGTTTCGCCATTCATGGGCTTAGGCCCGCATACGGATTTGAAGTATTTAGATTATAAAATTGCTTTTCTTTTGAACCCAAAAACAAACCTTCGAATTGAAGCCGGTTGTATTGCCCGGGATTCCAATGTTGAAGGCAAGATTATTAATTCTTCCTATTTCTATTTTGGGTTAAGGACTTCTCTTGTGAACTGGTATTACGATTTCTGAAATTCTTTTGAACAAATGTTTCTTGCCTTCAACATAAGTGCTAAAGATTGTACAAATGTCGAAGAAAAGAAAACATCATGTTTGCTTTAACTAATATTCAATATTACATTTGAAATTTCATCCCAGGGAAATTTAATCGATGAAACTTTTCAACCAATAATAAATTATGGATAAAAAAACATTTGACAAACAAGTCAGGAAGCTTTTTGCTGATCACGAGGCTTTAATCAACCGCGAAAATAAAAAATGTAATTCCGGTAATGGTATTTATAATAAATATGAATTCCCGATTCTTACCGGGGAACATGCACCTCTGATTTGGAAATATGATTTCGATTTTAATTCTAACCCGATGCTTTTGCAGCGAATTGGTATAAACGCTGCATTCAATTCCGGGGCTATTTTATTTAATGACCGTTTTCTGATGGTTGTACGTGTTGAAGGTTGGGACCGCAAATCGTTCTTTGCAGTTGCCGAGAGCCAGAATGGCATTGATAAATGGCGTTTCTGGGATTACCCCGTCAATTTGCCTGATATAGACAAAGAGGAAACGAATGTTTACGATATGCGCCTCACTTTGCATGAAGATGGTTGGATTTATGGAATATTTTGTTCTGAGAGAAAAGACCCGGATGCTGCACATGGCGACTTATCTTCTGCTATTGCAAAAGCCGGGATTGTCCGCACGAAAGACCTTATTAAATGGGAACGGCTCCCTGACTTGAAAACAATAAGCCAGCAACGCAATGTCGTTCTTCATCCGGAGTTTATTTCAGGTAAATATGCTTTGTATACACGTCCACAGGACGGTTTTATTGATGCAGGCTCAGGTGGGGGAATTGGTTTTGCTTTAATCGATAGCATGGAAAATGCTGTTGTAAATGAAGAAACTATTATAGAGCCGCGCTATTATCATACAATTAAAGAAGTTAAAAATGGCCAGGGACCTGCACCCATTAAAACCGATAAGGGTTGGTTACATTTGGCACATGGTGTTCGCGGATGTGCGGCTGGGTTACGCTACGTGCTTTACATGTTTATGACCGATTTAAAAGAACCCTGGAAGGTTATTGCAACACCTGGCGGTTTCTTCATCGCCCCCGAGGGAGAAGAAAGAATTGGTGATGTGTCAAATGTTGTATTTTCAAATGGCTGGATTAAAAAGGAAAATGGTGATGTTTATATATTTTATGCTTCGTCTGATACAAGGATGCACTTGGCCGTTTCTACCGTTGAAAAGTTAATTGATTATTGCATGAATACGCCTGTCGATGGATTAAGGACACACACTTCTGTCAATACAATTAACAAACTTGTAGAAAAAAACTTAAAAATTCTAAAGGATATATAAATGAGACTACTCCGAAAAGTTGAAAAACCCCTAAATCCCCTAAAGAGGACTTTTTCATTCTTTTTATTTTCAACGTTTTCCCTTTAGGGGTCAGGGGTAAAAAACGTTGAAAATTAAAAGTATGGACTTTTTGGAGTGGACCCATAAAATGAATTTTAATGTGCTTTATACTATTACATTGTAAAACTTTGTTTTTTTAGCAAACTTTACTCTCAAAATCCGCGGAAATCTATTAAATCAGCGTCATCCGCGTTCTATTGTTTGCAGCTTTAGCTGCGCAATGATTAATAGTTTTATTTTTAATAAATAATGAAGAATTGTAGGGTTGGGATATCTTTTATAGACAGAATATTAGTTATATTGCTGTTTTCTTCTTTAACCTGCATTTCTTGCACATTCAGAAATAATTGCAACAATCGTATAGCAAATTTCAATGAAATAAAATTGGTTGATTCATTGGCAACATTCGAGACTAAAGCACTGTTTTATAACCTCCGGAAAATTTCTTCTAATAATATACTTTTTGGACAGGAAGATGCTACAGCTTATGGTGTTGGGTGGAAGAATGAAGATTTAAGATCAGATATTAATGATATTTGTGGTACATTTCCATCACTGTATGGTTGGGATTTTGGCAACATTGGTTCGGCTCTGTACAATATCGATTCAGTGAATTTTGACCGGATTAAATTCTGGATTAAATCGGCTTATGGGCGTGGAGGTGTAAATACAATTAGTTGGCATATGTTTAACCCTAAAACAGGCAATGGGCCAAATGACACTACCCATACAGTTGAAGATATCCTGCCGGGTGGCAATTTACATCATTCATATATTAAGCAACTCGATTGTATTGCTGATTTTATTCTGGATTTAAAATCAAAAAATGGAACTTTAATTCCGGTAATTTTCAGGCCATTTCAGGATATGAACACGAACAGCTTTTGGTGGGGGGCAAAATTTTGTTCACCCGGACAGTACAAAGAATTGTGGAAATTTACTGTTAATTATTTAAAAGGTACCCGAAATGTTCACAACATCCTGTATGCATATTCATCTGGTAAATTTTATAATGAGGAAGCATATCTTGAACGTTTTCCTGGAAATGAATACGCGGATATTCTGGGATTAGACTGTTATGATTGTTTCGACAGTGTCAAAACGGTACCGGCCGCTATTTCGCAAATCAGGATAATCGTTAACCTTGCAAAAAAGGAAAATAAAATAGCTGCGCTTACCGAAACAGGCATGAAATGTATTCCCGCAGTAGATTGGTTTACTGGGCATCTTTTAAACCCTTTAAAAAGTGATAGTATTGCCCGAAAGGTATCGTATGTAATGGTATGGCGCAACAGCGATAAATCTGATTTCTATGTTCCTTATGCCGGGCATCCTGCCATTAAAGATTTTATTAAATTTGAAAACGACCCTTATACTCTTTTTGAATACGATATGCCAAAGATGTATGAAATCGAAAAATGATATTCAACCCGGTTTAAATTTCAAAAATTGTTATAATTTGGCATTATAGTTTAAAGCTACATACTAATGAACAGTAAATTTCGACAAATTCTGATATTAAGCCTGGTTTTTATGTTAATAATAAATACTTTATCATCAGGACAAGTTTTAAAATTTTCTTCTTTTGGTTTCGATACAACGCGTATTTTTAATGTTATGGCAAAGGCCAGGAGAGGTGAAAATATTACTATTGGGGTATTAGGGGGGTCCATTACACAAGGTTATGCAGCTTCTTCCGAAGCTAACAGATGGGCAAACCTGATGACGGATTGGTGGAAAGCAACCTTCCCAAAAAGTAAAGTTACTTTGGTAAATGCAGGTTTTGGTGGCACAGGTTCTGATATTGGGGCTTTCCGTGTCAAAACCGACCTGCTTAAATTCAAACCGGATTTTGTTGTGGTCGAATTCTCGGTTAACGATGTTGAAGGTATTTTTTGTTCTCAAACCATGGAAGGTTTGTTAAGGCAAATTTTAAACGATAAAAACTATCCTGGCGTTATGATGCTTATCCTGAAAGAAGTAAGTGGCAAAACAGCCCTGAAAAGCCACAAACCTGTTGCTGAATACTATAAAATACCGGTGGTTAGTTTTGCCGAACTCATCGATAGCCAGGTTATAAAAGATAATATTAAGCTTGCCAGCCTTTTTCTTACCGATGGATTGCATCCTGTTGATTCAGGAATGAAATACATTGCAAAATTGATAATAGATGAACTTAACCGGATTTATATAAACCTTCCGCCCGTTACCAGGATTAAAGAGATAAATTCAGCCCTGCCAACCCCAAAGTTTTCTGAAGTTTATGCCCACACTTATAAATATGACAACACCAATCTGGCCCCTTTATTCAATAAGGGATGGCAAAAAGATGCAACAGGCTGGTTTAGCGATAAGGTGGACTCTGAATTGACATTTTCTGTTGATGGTAATATTATTGCAATTCTTTATTCCAGATTTAAAGAAGCCAAAAGAGGCAAAGCTGAAGTATGGGTCGATAATGGACAACATAAAATATTTGATGCATATTTCAGCGAAAACTGGGGCCTGCAACTGTTTTTGGCCTTGTTGCCGATAATTTGGACGATGGGGTGCACACTTTACATGTTAGAATTATTAATGAACAATCTAATGGCTCTACCGGGCATTATTTTCAGTTACTTAATATTTTAAAAGCTGGACATTTTAAAGATGAAACATCAAATGCTGATCCTCTTAAAAAGGACTTCAAAAAATAAATCGATGTTTCCCGATAGGTTTTGATCTTATTTTTAATGGTTCTTTTTCATGTTCAAATACTTTAGCCGGTATTTGATTTGTTGGTCAACAGTTAATAAATGGTACAAATGTTTCGAATCAAAACATTTGTATTAATACAAAAGACATTAGTATTAATAAGATAAACATTTGTGCAAATGTTTATCTATATATCAGTAATATTTTTACATGCAAACACTAACCGATTGTTTAATCAAATTTAACTAACTCACGATGAAAGAAAAATTTAAAAAGTTGCTGCTATTATTGCGCTGTTTCACCTGTTTAATCATGGTGTTGGGTATTAATTTAAGTATTCATGCGCAGGGAAAAGTGGTTACAGGTACCGTTGTCGATGCAACGGGTGCATTTTTACCAGGGGTTAATATTATTGTAAAAGGTAAAAATGTTGCAACAGTTTCCGACATTAATGGTAAATTTTCTATTAAAGCTAACGAAGAAGATGTATTGACAATTTCTTCAGTAGGGTATTTAACACAGGAAATTAAAGTAGGTAACCAGACTTCAATTAACGTTTCCCTTGCGGAAGATGTAAAACAACTAAATGAAGTTGTAGTTATAGGCTATGGCGTACAAAAGAAAAGCGATTTAACCGGAGCTGTATCATCGGTGTCGGCTAAAGATCTTTCACTTGCACCCGTTGCAAGTATCGACCAGGCATTGCAGGGCCATGCGGCTGGTGTTCAAATTTCTCAAAATACTGGTTCTCCTGGTTCCAGTGTTACTGTCAGGATCCGGGGCGTAACATCAGTAAATAATTTGCCTGTTCTTTGGGTTGTCGATGGCGTTCCTGCCGACCCGAAAACTGTAAACCCCAACGATATTGAATCTATGGAAGTCCTTAAGGATGCATCTACTGCTGCTATTTACGGGGCCCAGGCTCGGGGTAATTTTAATTACTACCAAACAGGGACAATCCGGTAAAGTTGAAGTTAATTTAAATTGTTACACAGGTTGGCAAAGTATGCCGAAATATTTCGATGTGGCATCCGGCAGGCAATATGCTTCTATGATGGACGAAATTACTGCTTATAAGAACATGGGCTTGGCAGCGAATAAGCAAAAACTTATGCCTTTTCCTAATTTAGATACTGTTCCCAATTATAATTACCAGAAGTTGATTACTACGGAAAATGCACCGATCCAAAGCATTGATCTGGGCGTTTCGGGGGGTAGTGAAAAAACAAAAGCGTATGGCGGCCTTGGGTATTTAAACCAGGATGGTATTGTGAAAGCCACTAATTTAAAGAAATTTACATTTCGTCTCAATACTGAAAGCAAAGCCCAGAAATGGCTAACCATTGGTGAAGAAGCTACGTTGACATTTCAACAATTTCAGGGCTTCCCGGACTGGAAGCTGACGAATGAATACTGGACGCCTGTTTTAGCGGCAGTACAATATCAGCCAACAATTGCACCCTATGATACATCGCAGCACATGGCCGCCGGGATTACAGTACCAAAAGGCGGGGGAAACTGGTCGCACGAAACTAACGGAAATATTAATAATCCAGTCGGTTCAGTAGAGCTGGAGCAGGGAAATGAAATAAATAAAAATTACAACGGGGGCTTAACAGGGCATATTACCATTGAGCCGATAAAAGGGCTTACTTTTACATCCAGGCTAAACGGGGGGTTTAGTTTTAATGATTACAGGGATTTTGATCCTGTTTATCAGATTACAGCATCAAATGCCAATGGCACTACTTCTTATACAGAGGATTGGACTATTTCGCATAGCTGGTTGTGGCAAAATGTTGCCAATTTTACCCATACTTTTTTGGATGTTCATAATGTTTCAGCGATGGCAGGTTATGAAAGCAGTTATTCAGATTATAATGAAAGTATCAATACTGCAGTTTCCGGTATTTCTTCGTCACCCGATATGCGATATCTGGGTACAACAAACAATGCATCTACCATGTTAACTTATCCAAATGGCACGGCCCAGGTAGTTACAAGCTATGGTGAATTTGGCCGATTAAGTTATGATTATAAGGGGTTGTACCTTTTTCAGTTCAATGTACGATACGATGGTTCATCCAACTTTGGCCAAACATGAGGTTCGGGATTTTCCCGTCATTTTCAGCCGGATGGAAGTTCTCGGAAGAAGATTTTATTAAAAATTTGAACATTTTTAGTTTCGGCAAGTTAAGGGTTGGTTATGGTTCGGTGGGAAATAGCGCCATCAATCCATATAGTTATTATGCAAATGTAGCTTCTTTGGGATCTGCAAATTACGACTTTGGTGGCACAAACTCACCATCAAGCGGGGCTGAGGTTGCAAACCTGGCCAATCCGAGTGTTCACTGGGAAGCTGTTGTTACGGAAGATGTCGGGCTTGATTTGTCATTCCTGAAAAACAGATTGTCTTTGAATTTAGATTATTTTCAGAAGTACAATAACGGTATGTTGATGCAAAACCCTATAAAAGGTTACGATGGTTATGCTGTGCGGGATGTTACAAATGAAAATGGTAGTATTGACCCTACACCTTACGTTAATGTTGGAAAATTAAAAAATACAGGATTGGAAATTACGGCTGGTTGGAAAGATGAAGCAGGCGATTTTAAATATGCATTCGATGGCAATGTTACCTTTATTTCCAGTAAGGCAGTAAGTCTTTCGTATGATTCGGTATTTAACTCAAATTCATCTTCAAAAGGGATTAATGGTTATATTTCTTATACGAGGGTTGGCGAACCTGTCGGGGAGTTTTACGGATACAAGGTGGACAGGGTTTTTACAGCAGCTGATGTCGATACCACGGGTAACCCAAAAGGGTTTGTTACGAACCAGCCTTATACTGTGAGTGCTACTGGCACTAAAGTATATGCACAAGCTGTTAAACCAGGCGATTTCAAATTTAAAGACATAAATGGCGATGGCAAAATCAATTATCAGGATATCGTCCCATTAGGCAACCCTATGCCCAATTTCTTATATTCATTAAACATGAATTTTGAATATAAATTTTTAGACTTGCAACTTTTCTGGCAGGGTACCTACGGGAACAAGATATTCAATACTACCAAATTCTACCAGGCCAATTCCGATGGTTCATTCAACTGGAGTTCTGCTTATGTGAACGATCACTATCGCGGCCCGATTACCAACCTGAATGGGACAGTTTTATATCCTGCCAATTACGGGGGCACTATGCCTGGCCTGACACAGACTGCAAGTATATCAACAATATCCGATTTTTATGTTGAGGATGGTTCTTATTTACGTTTGAAAAATGTGCAGTTGGGCCTTACACTGCCAAAGAACTGGTTGAACTGGATGAATATAAGTACTTTCAGGATATATGTCGGGGGAAGGAACCTTTTGACTTTCACAAAATATACCGGGATTGACCCGGAAGTTGATGTTTCGACACCAACGGCTGCAGGTATAGATAAAGGCGCTTATCCCCAGGCAAAAGTTTATACTGTCGGGATCAATATCAAGTTTTAACAATTGAAAAAATTAAATATTATGAAAAATCATGTAATTAAATATATTTCAGTGATCACCCTGATAATACTGTTTACCGGGTGCGATAAAAGCTTTCTCGACCTTAAACCTCAGGGGGTTACTACTGAGCTTACTTATTATTCAAATTTCAATGCGGTTGATGAAACGGTAACTGCTGCTTATTCTACTTTAAACTCCTATTTGATTTTTGATGTTTATAAAACTATTTATCTGGGCAGTGTGGCATCTGATGATGCTGAAGCAGGAGGTGAAAATAACGGGGATCAGCCTACTGCACATGCTATAGACAGAATGGTACAGGCCGCTTCGGATAATAGCGATCCGGTTTCTCAGGACTTTTGGGAATATAATTATAAAGGGATAAGATTGGTAAATACGGTAATTCCTTTGTTACAGAAAATGAGCAATGATACTTCGGTTTTAGTGAACCAGAGAATTGCAGAATGTAAATTTCTCAGGGCATATTATTATTTTAGCCTTGCCCAGGTTTTCGGCGGAGTGCCATTAATCCTAATCGTACCTGACCCAACTATAAATTATAAAAGAAATACACTTAAAGAAATTTATACACAAATTGAACAGGATTTAACAGACGCTATCCCCAATTTATTGGAAAGGAGCATGCTTGATCCTACTCAAATAGGCCGAGCTACAAAGGGGGCTGCCCGGTCATTATTATCAAAAGCGTACTTATATGAATCATCGTATGCCGAAAATTACCCTGGGGACTCCAGGTTTGCTGGTATGACAAACCATTATGCCGATGCATTAAAATATGCCCAGGATGTCATTAACTCAGGTGAATACAAGCTCGTTGGCAGTGATGCTTCACGATATCCTTGGATGGCACCCAGTGGCAAAACCGTTGGTGGTTTCCGATGGGTTTTCAGTGTTTCTGGGAATAACAGTCCGGAATCGGTTTTTGATATAGAAAATGTTGAAGACGTGCTTGGTTATATAGCTACAAGAGGGAGCTATTTAACAGTTTATTCTACAATCAGGTTTTTTGCCGATCCTACTGGGGCATCAGTTAGTTTTGGCTGGAGTTTTAATTGTCCTACACCTTATTTAATTAGCTCATTTGCAAACAACGATTCTCGCGAAACCGGAATCAATGCTGCACCTACCGGTAATGAAACCCTTGATCCGAGATTTGCTACAACAGTTGGTCGTCAGGGAGACAGTGTATATGCTAAAGTTGGCGCTACAACTGCCTGGCGCCCCATGGTTTTCAGCAATTTGCCAACAGGTACAATTGGCCGCAAATTCGAGTGCTCCCCTGCTGAATATTGGAGTAAATATAAAAACCAGGGAGAAGGCCCTATGGATGTTCGTTTGATCCGATATGCCGATGTAGTGCTTTTTGCAGCTGAAGCAGCATTTAAAACAGGCGATAATACAAACGCACTTAATTATGTCAATATGGTCAGGCAAAGGGCACGTGCTTCAGGAAATACAGGATATCCGCAAGATTTAACGTCTGTTTCATTCATGGATATTGTTCATGAACGTCGCCTCGAATTAGCTCTCGAAGGGCACCGGTTCTTTGATCTTGTTCGATGGAACTTTGCTTCTAAATTTATTACAGGCACTACTCTCGCTTCATATCCTGGTTTTACGGTAACATTCCAGGCTGGTAAAAATGAATTTTTCCCGATATCGACTACTGATATGCAGCTTAGTCATGGGTCGCTGGTACAAAATCCTGGGTACTAGAAATAACAAGGGTTGTTTGTATAGTCGTATTGCTGTACAAACAACCTTTTAATGAAACAGGCTTTATTTCTCAAACTGATTTTGTTTCTCGGAAAATAATTTTTCTGATTTCTTGATAATGTTTGCTTTATTAATTTATTCATTAATACCATTTTATTATGAAGAGAATATATACTTTGGTTATTTTTTTAATTGCGATAGCAGGCATTATATCTGCCCAGGCAATTAAAAATACGATGAATTATCCAGTCCGTCCAAAGGTGAATATCATGAAATTCGTGGGAAACCTAAAAATTGACGGGCTTAATGGAGATGCCGGATGGGCTATTGCCGGTGACCCTTTAAAAGCAAGTAAAGACCATCCTGCAGTGGGCAATGTTTCGAATGACGACGCGAGTAGTGGACTTATAAACGTAATGTGGAACGACACGGCTTTAATTATTTTTGCCGATATAAGCGATGAAACTGTTGTTGATTTACCGAGTGGCGATGAAAGCAACTCCTGGAACAACGATGGCGTTGAGTTTTATTTCGATGTGAAAGGGCGTAATCTTGTAAAAAGGGATTCAGACCAATGGCAATTGCGCTTTTGCCCTCGCGACGACGGTTCCGGATTGCCCTGGGCGCTTGATTATTTAAGTCCAAGCCCTGAGTTCTTTACCAATCCCAGTAAGCCTTCTGTAGTAACTAATTCGGCTGGTCAATTTACAGATCATGGCTATTCTTTCGAAGCCGTTATCCCATTCTGGGGGATGTGGGACAAATCGAGTATTGATTATCCCCAGGTGTGCAAAGACTCTGTTGCCAAGTATATTAAAACCGGTCGTGATATAAGCTTTGAAATCGGTGTAAATAATGCCGATGTTTTAGATAACAGGTTATCCATAGTTAACTGGGCCAATACTTCAGGAAAAGATACTGCTTTTAATTCCAGCTATCTTTATGGACACTTGATTTTATCTGAAGCAAGTAGTTCCAATATTAAAAATATCAGCTCAAGATTTGATGTATATCCGAACCCTGTAACGAGTATCCTTAAAATAAATGCCGACGGTATGAAGAATATTACTATTTTCAACATTACAGGTCAGGTTGTTTTGAAACAAGTTGCCTCAGGCAGTTTTGCTTCGGTAAATGTTATGTCGCTTGCTTCAGGAATTTATTTTGTTGAAGCCAATATTGGAAGTAATACAATCACTCAGAAGTTTATTAAACGTTAGTTAATTTTAGTGTAGTTTAGATTAGTGTAAGCTGATTTTATGAAGGTGATTCGGAATTTTCGAATCACCTTCTTGACGAATTGTAAAGCGATTACATTGCTTAATAATGCAGAAATGAGCCATAAGTTAATTCCGATGATTATTATTTTAACCTCAGTTCGGCATAAGAAAAAATGTTTCGGACTAAAGTCCAAAATATCAACTTGATGATTAACCCCAGACTTAAGCCTGGGGTTAATGAAAGACAATTAAAGAAAGGGCTTTAGCCCTAAATAAATTATCCCGAACTCATGTTATTTTATCAAATTTTGATCATAAATTTTTATATAAAAAGTAATTCACAATACAATGTCGTTGACTTAAGCCGTTTATTTTGCAAGTACGTTTCGACTCCGCTCAAAGTACACCTATTACAAAGGGTGAACCCTGAGCGGAGTCGAAGGGTTTTTCGTTAAGACAACGACATTAATTCACAATAAGTGAAATGACAAAAAGTGCAGAAGAAAAAAAAATGCAAACGCAATTACGGAATTTTGCATTCAACGAACTTGATAATATTTTAAACTATTGGGGCAAAAACTCAATTGATAATATTAACGGAGGTTTTGTCGGCCGGATTGACAACATGCAGAATATAGACTTCAAAGCATCTAAGGGGCTTATTTTAAATGCAAGGATTTTATGGACTTTTTCAGCAGCTTATAAAATTCTTAAACGTCCTGAATTATTGAATATAGCAGAGAGGGCGTATAATTATATACTTAACAATTTTTCCGATATTGAAAATGGTGGATATTATTGGATGCTAAATAATATTGGAAAGCCTGAGAATACTAAAAAACAAATTTATGCCCAGGCCTTCGTGATTTATGGTTTTAGTGAATACTTTTCTATTAATCAAAACAAAGAATGTTATTCGAGTACAATTGCAATTCTGGATTTAATCGAAAAATATGCTTTCGATGGAGATAAAAACGGCTATTTTGAAGCATTTACGCTTGACTGGAAAGAAGAAACTGCTGATTTGAGACTGAGCGCAAAGGACATGAACGAAAAGAAAACGATGAATACTCATTTGCATGTTCTTGAAGCTTATACAAATTTTTATAAAGTATTCAAAGACAATAAGCTTAAATCAAAGATTTTGAATCTGCTGGATATTTTTAATGAAAAAATTGTCAATTTCAATGATAAGCATTTTGATCTGTTTTTTAATGAAGATTGGGAAAGAAAATCGGATATTATCTCTTTTGGACACGACATTGAAGGAAGCTGGCTTTTATATGAAGCTGCCGAGATTGTAGGTTCCGAAAAGTATGTTGAAAAGCAGAAAGTAATTGCAGTTGATATGGCTTATGAAGTTGCCAAAGCAATTAATAAAGATGGTGGCCTTGAGCACGATAAAGAAAGAAATGGAAATAGTGACGGCGAATTTGAATGGTGGGCACAAGCAGAATCTATTGTCGGTTTCGTTAATGCTTATCAACTTTCAGGAGATATTAAATTTCTGAATGCTGCAGTAAATATGAAAAGTTTTATAGAAAATTATTTTATAGATAAAAAATTCGGCGAATGGTATTACAGGATTGATGCAAATTATAGGCCAATTCTTCATTACGATAAGGTTGGTTTTTGGAAGTGCCCGTATCATAATGCCCGGATGTGTATTGAATTAATTAAGAGATTAGAAGAATAAAATTTATCATTTAATGAGAAATATTTTTATTATTTGTTTACTTATCCTTTCGTCAATAAAAATTTTTTCGCAGCCTGCAACTGTGCATCATTTAGGTCAACCGGTTTTTGCAAGTGGGATAAACCTGGCATGGATAAAGTTTTCTAAGGATTTAGGAAATTTTAATGAAAAGAAGTTTACCAAAGCTGTCAATGATGTTTCTTCTGCTAAAGGAAATGTTTTAAGGTGGTGGCTTCATACTAACGGGAAAAATAGTCCTGTGTTTACTAATGGAAAGTGTACCGGTATTGACCCAAAAGAAATATTGAATTTAAAAAGAGCCCTTGATATTGCTTATAAACACGGAGTCATGATTGATCTGTGCCTTTGGTCGTTCGATATGTTACAACCAGATGTTGCAAAATATCATCAACGAAACAAAGATTTAATTTCAAAAAGAGAATATTCACTGGCATATATCGATAATGCCCTGTTGCCATTGGTAAATTCGGTAAAAGGACATCCGGGAATATTATGCTGGGAAGTATTTAATGAACCTGAAGGAATGATAAATGGTTATGGTTGGACACCAACCAAAGTGGACATGAAAGATGTTCAACAATTCGTTAATTTGGTCGCCGGGGCTATTCATCGCGCTGATCCTAATGTGCTTGTTTCAAATGGGAGTTGGAGCATGAAAGTGATGACTGACGTATGACGGTAATACAAATTTCTACAGCCCTCAAAGATTAAAAGCGGCAGGTGGTGATTCCCTGGGTTATCTTGATTTTTATATGGTTCATTATTACCCTCAAAATAACCCTATAGAACAATCGCCTTTTCATCATCCGGCAAAATATTGGAAATTAGATAAACCAATTATGATTGGTGAATTTCCGGCATTGGGCATCAAACAAGCTGACAATTCAAAAAGTCTTACAACAGAACAGGCTTATGAGTATGCTTATAATAATGGTTATGCCGGCCTTATGAGCTGGACGTATACACGGCATGACGGAAATGGCGGACTTCCGGAATGTGCAGCAGCACTTAGTTTAATTTACAACAAGAATTCAAAATTAATTCAAGTCATAACCAAATAAATATCTAAAGCTTCTCAACACTAAAACTGACTTTTTACAAACCAGTGAGCAACCATTTATCTTAATTTACGTTTAGGTTGAAATACTGCATGGGCTTTATAAGGAATAAAAAATTTACGATATGAAGAGAATTATTATGATAAGCTTGTTCATTATTTTAATGGACAAAATAAATGCCCAACCGGCAACTATAAGCCCTAAT
Organism: uncultured Bacteroidota bacterium; assembly: GCA_963726845.1. Lineage (GTDB taxonomy): Bacteria > Bacteroidota > Bacteroidia > Bacteroidales > DTGW01 > CAVSGB01. The sequence goes on from CAVSGB010000029.1 coordinate 34,526, forward strand.
GGGCAAAATATTTTTGTAAGCGGGATGAACCTGGCCTGGATAAATTTTGCAAATGATCCTGGAAATTTTAATTCAACCGCGTTTAAGCAGGCAATTAATAGTATTTCAGCGGCTGGCGGAAATACATTGCGATGGTGGATACATGTGAATGGGACGACTAATCCCACTTTTGGCAATGATGGTAAGGTAACAAGTATGAGCACAAGCGATATTAATAATATTAATACTGCTTTAACCTATGCCTATTCAAAAGGTATTTTAGTCGATTTGTGCTTATGGTCTTATGGAATGCTGGATACTTTACAAACATCTAACAGCACTGATATTCAAAGAAATATATTACTTCTTACTGATACTTCTTATACGAATGCTTATATTAACAATGCTTTAATCCCTATGGTAAAAGTATTAAAAAACAACCCGGGTGTTTTGTGTTGGGAAGTTTTTAATGAAGCCGAAGGTATGTCGACTCAATTTGGTTGGTCGACAGTCAAACATGTCGATATGAAATATATACAAAGATTCGTCAATC
>CAVSGB010000030.1:0-16662 GCA_963726845.1 uncultured Bacteroidota bacterium
ACAATGGTCCAGAAAGTTTTTTCTTTAAGTAAAGGATTTGATATTTTAATTATAGATGATAATTCCCCCGATGGTACTGGAAATATAATTAAAACTTTACAATCGGAATTTACGGAGAAATTGTTTTTACTTGAACGTAAAGGTAAGTTGGGCTTGGGCACAGCCTATATTACTGGTTTTAAATGGGCTTTAACGAAAAATTATGAATATATATTTGAAATCGATGCTGATTTTTCGCACAACCCAAATGATTTGCTTTTATTATTTGAAGCTTGCTCAGTAAGAAAGGCAGATGTTGCTATCGGTTCAAGATACAAAACTGGTGTCAATGTAGTAAACTGGCCAATAGGCAGGGTAATAATGTCGTATTATGCCTCAGCTTATGTTCGTTTTATTACAGGAATGGATGTTAGGGACACAACTGCCGGTTTTAAATGTTACAGAAAAAAAGTTCTTCAAACCATTGATTTAGATAAAATAAGATTTAAAGGTTATGCATTTCCGATTGAAATGAAGTTTACTGCCTGGAAAATTGGTTTTAAAATTGAAGAAGTGCCTATCGTATTTACAGATCGTAAACAGGGAAGTTCCAAAATGAGCGGGGGAATATTTAATGAAGCTTTCTTTGGGGTGATTAAACTTAAAATTAGAAGTTGGTTTGTCAAATATCCTAAACTGAACTTTGCTGACTAATAGGTTCATTATGTTAACCACCTTAATTAGAAATGTAACAATAATTAATGAAGGACAAACTTTTAAAGGAAGTGTTCTGATTAAAGGTGAATTGATTGAAGAAATTTACGAAATTGGTAAAGAACCGAAAAACCACATTCCTATAAATATTATTGAAGGTGAAAATAAAATATTAATTCCTGGAGTAATTGATGACCAGGTGCATTTCAGGCAACCAGGCCTGACACATAAAGGCGACATTCTTACTGAGTCGCGCTCAGCTGTGGCCGGAGGTGTTACTTCGTTTATGGAAATGCCAAACACAAATCCTCAGACAATTACCCAAAACCTTTTGGAACAAAAGAATGATTTAGGTTCAAAATTTTCCTTAGCGAATTTTTCTTTTTACATAGGGGCTACAAATGACAACTTAAATGAGCTGCTCAAAACCGATCCGACAAATGTTTGTGGAATCAAGGTTTTCATGGGTTCTTCAACAGGGAACATGCTGGTTGATGACCCCAAAACGCTGGAAGGAATATTTAAAGAAGCCAGTCTGCTTGTTGCCGTGCATTGCGAAGATGAACCGACCATTCAAAGAAATATTGAACGTTATCGCAAAAAGTATCATGATAACATCCCCATTGATTGCCATCCGTTAATCAGAAGTTCTGAAGCATGCTTTAAATCTTCCGAAAAAGCTGTTAATCTGGCTTCAAAATACAATACACGACTTCATGTATTGCATTTATCTACTGAAAAGGAAATGGGGCTCTTTAAAAATACCGAACCATTAAAAAATAAAAGAATAACTTCCGAAGTTTGTATCCACCACCTGTGGTTCTGCGATAAAGATTATGCAAAATTTGGTTCACGGATTAAATGGAACCCTGCAATAAAAACTGAAGATGACAGAAATGCTTTATGGAAGGCATTATTGGATGACCACATCGACATTGTTGCAACCGACCATGCCCCACATACCCTTCTTGAAAAAGAGAATCCATACTTGTGCGCACCGTCAGGCGAGCCATTGATACAACATTCTTTGGTTGCTATGCTCGAATTCTATAAAAATGGAAAAATCAGCATAGAAAAAATTGTAGAAAAAATGTGCCATGCCCCGGCTGAAATATTCAAAATAGACAAAAGAGGTTATATCAGGACCGGTTATTATGCAGATTTGGTTTTGGTTGATATGAATTCTAAAACTGAAGTCAATAAGGAAAATATTCTTTATAAATGCGGATGGTCTCCTTTTGAAGGAGTTACATTTAGTTCTTCTGTTACCAATACATTCGTAAATGGCAGCCTTGTATATGAAAATGGCATGGTGAATGATCATTACAGAGGTAAGAGGTTGCAATTTAACCGGTAAGTTACGATTTATTAAAATGATTTTATTAATAGAAAATATTCTTGAAATATCTTTCCAAGTCTATTTATAATTTCGCCTGGGATTTAATAATCTGCGATTTTCTTATTTATCCTTTCCATGTTTGTTATTTTAACTTTATTTTGTTCCTATTGAAGTAACTTTGAGTGTAATCAAAAGAAAGTTTCGACTCAAATCAGCCTGATAATAAATATTGAAAAGTTTCTGATTACATTAAAGTTCAATTTTAAAATGAAAAAAATGAAAAAGCAACTAAGTTTTTTATTTAGCATATTGGTATTTGGAACATTTGCTTACGGACAAGATACTTCCCAATATGGAACTCCCTTTTCTGGGGTTCCTGACACATGGGATGCTACAATATACCAGGTAAATACGCGTTGCTTTAGCCCCACACATAATTTTCAGGGAGTTACTGCACGTTTAGACAATATAAAATCTTTAGGCATTAATGTTATTTATCTCATGCCAATTTACCCGGTCGGTATTTTAAATTCCATAAATTCCCCTTATTGCGTGAAAGATTATTTGACAGTCGGCACTGAATTCGGGACACTCACAGATTTAAGAACATTAATAGACAGTGCCCATTGCAAAGGTATGTCGGTCATCATCGATTTTGTGGCCAATCACACCTCATGGGACAACTCGTGGATAAGCAATAAAGCATGGTATCAGCAGGATGTAAACGGCAATATAGTTAGTCCGAACGGATGGACTGACGTAGCCCAGTTGAACTTTACAAATACTGATATGCGAAAAGCCTTGATCGCTGCCATGAAATATTGGGTATTTGCAGCGAATTGTGATGGGTTCAGGTTCGATTATGCCGATGGACCATCCAATCGACTTCTGGCAACAAGCCATAACTTCACTGAGAAGTATTGCCAGTCATAAATTATTGCTTTTTGCCGAAGGTACCAAAAGTGCATATTATTCCGCCGGTTTCGATTTAAATTTTGGAATGGCTTTCTATAACCAACTGAAAACTATTTATAGTAACAACCAATCTGTAAAATTAATTAACGGTTTAAATATAACTGAATATACCGGAGCTTCAGGCGAACAGCAAATCGTCAGGTATTTGACCAACCATGATGTAAATAGCTCGGATGGCACACCGCTGGATCTTTTTGGCGGCATTTCAGGATCTATGGCTGCATTTGTAATAGTATCGTACATGAAAGGTGTTCCATTTATTTATAATGGCCAGGAAGTTGCTACCTCATACAGGTTAACTTTTCCTTTCACTTCCACAACTATCGACTGGACTGTAAATCCTGATGTTACAGCTGAATACTCAAAAATAATTTCTTTCAGAAATAGCAGTACTGCAATCAGACATGGTACTTTAACTTCTTATAGTAGTGCAGATGTATGTGCATTTACAAAAAATTCCGGTACTGAAAATGTATTGGTTTTTTCCAATCTCCGGAATAAAGAAATAAGTTTCGCTTTGCCTCAGACCTGTATCAATACCAGGTCATGGGTTAAATCCGTTGAAATGTATTATATTTGACAAAAAAACATGAGACATTATAAAATTGTGACATGTACATTCTGCAACAGTGATGATTTAGTAAAAAATGGACATAGTGAGAATACAACACAACGCTGGTATTGTAACAATTGTAAAAAAAGTTTTCAATTAGAATATCGTTATAATGCCAGAAAGCCGGGGGTTAAAGAACAAATAACCGAACTAACAATGAACAGCAGTGGTGTTCGGGATATAAGCCGGACATTACAAATAAACAAAAACACTGTGATTTCAGAGTTAAAAAAAAACGCCGCAAACAAACCCATACCTGCTGGACATGATAGAAGCCAAACAGCTTGAAAAGCTTGATGTTGTCATACATTATACAGCAGAAATGGACGAGTTCTGGAGTTTTGTTGAAACTAAAACAAACCAACGCTGGACATGGTATGCAATGGACAAAAAATCTGGAATAATAATAGCGTGGCATAATGGGAAAAGAACAGATAATGACTTTAAAGTACTATTAAGCCGAATGGACAATATCCCTATCAATAATTATTATACTGATGATTGGGGTTCATATTCCAGGCTATTGCCATGCGATAAACATATTGTGGGCAAAGATGAAACATGGAAAATTGAAAGAAAAAACCTAAATTTTAGGACACATATTAAAAGGCTTAACAGAAAAACAATTTGTTATTCCAGAGATGAAGTAATTCATGATAATGTTATAGGAATGTATATTGAGAGATATTATTATAAAACTGGAAAGTATGGGAATAGCATAATCAACGGATTTAACCCATGACCCAATACCACATGGAATGATGCATTCAGTGATTCCACCATAACTCTGGACACTTTAATTTCATTGCCGCCTTACTCCTATAAAATTTTAAAAGGAGGATCCCTGGTTTCTGTTAATAAATTAAACGAATCCCAGAAAATTGATGTCTGCATTTATCCAAATCCGATAGGTAATAAAATAATAAACATTCAATTGACCAATATAAAGGGAAATGAGGATTTGACCTTAAATGTTTTCGATATCGACGGGGTTGAAATTTTTAGTAAATTGCATTTTACTTCCGGGCAATTAGAACTCTCTGTTCCAGCCGGAATATATTTCATTAATATTCAATCCAAGAATGTACTTATAACGAAGAAAATAATTGTTAATTAATTATTGGAAATACTTAAGAGCAAAACTACAAAGACGTAAGTCAGTTATTATCGAAGAATAAATGCTAATGTTTATTTATAAAATATTCTTTAAGCAGTTTGAAATAAAAATCAATCCAACCCTGCCTGTAAGATTCACTTTGCCCTTCAGGGATATTTGAATGTGTAAGCGTGAGTTTGCAACCTTTAGGTGTATCATCTAACTTAATTTCCAATACCGAGTCTTCAGAATCTTCAGGAAATTCGGTAGTCCGCCACGATTGGACGATTAATTTTCCGTTGATCAGTTTTTTATTTTTACCTTCAATATAATTGTCCCACGCAGTGAATTTGTTTCCTTGTTTATTGTTAATTGATGCTTTTGCACCAGTGAATTCAGAATGTTTTTTACTGTTTAGCCAGGCATCAAATATTTCTTTCCCCGATACTGGTAATTCTTCGGTCAATTCTATTTTTTCTGTCTTCATTCTTTTTGAATATTCAAAATTTACTGATTAACAACGTAAAGAATATTTTGTTTCTTAATTTGAAAAATCATCTTTTTAAAAACTTCAATTTCATTTACAAAAACTGTAAATATTGCAAGAGTAAAAATTATCTTTTTTAGATTACATATTTAAACAAAGTAACGTAAATTCGGAAAATTCCCAAAACCTACTCAATCACTGACCTTCCTGTGTAAGGCTTACGACAAAGTAAGCGGGAGGGTTGTAACCCACCACTATATAGTTGACAAGACACTCGTATAAAATTTTCCAAGCATTTTAAAAAATATCAACATAGGCATAATTTTTAATTTGTAAATTGTTTGTTTTCAAAAATTAGAGTAGGTTTGATATTAAACTTAAAAATTTTAAATAATGAAAAAAGTCAGTTTTCTTGTTATTTCAACAATCTTGGTATTAGCGGGCTGCAAGCACCCAAACGAAAAAAAATCAAATATTATGGAAGTTTCGATAAATAAAGTTGTCGATAGTTTGGCCAATAAATTTGGCGTTGGCATTAAACCGATGGCTGAAAAAGGCGTAAGGCAGGTTGCAAAACTCTGGATTGATGAAGACGGCGCCTTGCCCTGTATTTGAAAAGTTCTGTCTGGATAATTTTCTGGGAAATGATAGCTTAAAGGAAGCTGCATTTAATCATCTTTTGGTTTATACAGAATCGCTTGCCGGCAATTTTAACCGTATCCAGCTCGACCTGCAAAAGTTTGTACAACTCGACCTGGCCCGATACAGCCGATTGACGAGATGTTCGCCGCTTATAGTCCCGGCGCCCATTACAGTGATGACCTGTACAAAAACAAAATAGCTTTTTTCATAATCCTGAATTTTCCACATTATTCGTTAAAAGAGAAAAATGAATTGGGAGGTTCATGACCAGAAAAAATTGGGCTTATGCACGTTTCGGCGACATGTTTGATTCCCGCGTGCCGGCAGAAAATGTACAGGCTGTCGCAAAAGCATTGTCGGATGCCGATATGTATATTTCAGATTATAACATTTATGTTGACCGATTGGTCAATAATGAAAACAAAACGTTTTTTGAAAAAAATATGAAGCTCATTTCGCATTGGGGACTACGAGATGAAATTAAGGCAAATTATGGTAAAACGGATGGATTGGAGAAGCAGAAAATTATTTATGAAGCAATGAAACGTATTGTCAATCAGGATATACCGAAAGTTGTCATTAATTCTGAAAAATACGTTTGGAACCCTTATGCCAACAAAGTAACAGAAAATGGAAAGGAAATAAATTCGATTCCTGAACCTGATACAAGGTATCAAAAGATACTTGATAATTTTAAAGCACTAAAAAAGGCTGATACTTTTTATGTTGACCTAAACACATTTATCAAACAGAAATTCGAGGGTGAAATGGAAATGCCGCAGGAAGAAATAGAAAAACTGTTTGTTGAATTTGTAAGTTCGTCTGAAGTAAAAAAAGTGGCTGGATTGATCAGGAAACGGCTTGGCCGCGAATTACAGCCATTCGATTTATGGTACGACGGCTTTAAACCACGCAGCAGCATTTCAAACGAATACTTAGAGAAAACAGTAAGCAAAAAATATCCAAATAGCCAGGCTTTCAAAAACGATATGGTAAATATCCTGACCAAACTTTCATTTGAAAAAACCAAAGCTGAATTTATTGCTTCCAAAGTCGATGTAGATACTGCACGCGGATCCGGTCACGCGTGGGGTGCCGCAATGCACGATATGAATTCCCACCTTCGTACACGTATCACGGGCAATGGCATGAATTATAAAGGATATAACATAGCTATTCATGAATTCGGGCATACCGTGGAGCAAACCATTAGCATGCAGGATATGGATTATTATGTGCTTACCGGGATTCCCAATACAGCTTTTACCGAAGCGCTGGCATTTGTTTTCCAGCACCGCGACATCGAATTGCTTGGCATTAAAGATAACAATCCCGATAAAGATTATCTTTTTGCCCTTGACGATTTTTGGTCATTGTACGAAATAATGGGCGTATCGCTTGTAGATATGAATGTTTGGAAATGGTTGTATTCCCATCCCGATGCTACGGCAGCTGAGTTAAAAATTGAAGTTGTGCGGTTATCAAAAGATATTTGGAATAAATATTATGCTGAAGTATTCGGCTGCAAGGATGAAGTTTTGCTGGGAGTTTATTCGCATATGATTTCCGATCCTTTATACTTATCAGCTTACCCAATTGGATACCTTATTGAGTTTCAACTGGAACAATACATTGCCGGAAAAAACTTCGGGAATGAGATTGAACGGATTATAGTATCGGGAAACTGACACCCAAAGAATGGATGATAAAAGCTGTCGGTGAAGAAGTATCAGCCAAACCAATTTTGAAATCAGTTGATGAAGCATTGGTTAAGATTACAAATTAGTTAATGTGCTAATTTGCTAATTTGATGATTTGCTAATTAAAAATTTAATTTACAGGCAAATAAAAACGTCAATTAAATCATTCTTAAGGTCAGTCAAATTTTAAAAACAAATTGGAGTGAAATATTATATAATTGCCGGTGAGGCATCGGGTGACCTGCATGGTTCGAACCTGATGAAATCGTTAAAGAGAATTGATCCTCATGCAGAGTTTCGTTTCATGGGCGGAGATCTGATGAAAGAACAAGGCGGTACACTCGTGAAACATTTTCGTGAAATGGCACACATGGGGCTCGATGTTATCCTTCACATCAGAACTGTCCTGAAAAACATGCGCTTTTGTAAAAATGATATTGCTGCCTGGAATCCGGATTTGCTTATTTTAATAGATTACTGGGGATTTAATTCACGGGTTGGATTGTTTGCAAAATCAAAAGGGATCAAAACATTTTTTTACATTGCCCCTAAAGTATGGGCATGGAATGAAAGCCGTGTAAAAATATTAAAGCAGTTTATAAATAAGCTTTTTGTAATTTTCCCATTCGAAGTAGAATATTTTAAAAAACACGAAATTGAAGCCGAATATTTTGGAAACCCTTTAAACGATTCAATCCACGATTTTCTGAAACATAAAGAAAATTTTGAAACGTTTACAAAAAAGAACGAATTGCCCCAAAAGCCAATCATAGCGCTGGTTGCCGGTAGCCGTAAATCTGAAATAACACGGTTGCTGCCCGAAATGATGAATGCCATGAAAGATAAAAGTGGTTACCAGTTTGTCGTGGCAGGGGCGCCTTCAATTAATAAAAATATTTATGAAGAAATATTAAAATCGTCTGAAATAAAAGTCGTGTATGGTCAGACTTATAATTTAATTTCGAATGCTACAGTTGCAATTGTTACATCCGGCACGGCGACTCTCGAAACAGCTTTGCTTAAAACTCCCCAGGTTGTGGTATTTAAAACGGGTTTATTGACTTATGCAATCGGCAGGCCTCTTGTCAAACTAAAGTATTTTTCATTGGTAAACTTAATACTAAATAAACAGGTTGTGCTTGAGTTATTGCAATTTAACCTGGCAGGTAGAATCCGGCATGAAATTGATAAAATTTTAAGCGATTCAGTTTACAGAAACCAAATGCATGCCGATTATGATATTATTGATAAAATGCTTGGAGAGCATGGCGTTTCAGATCGTTTTGCAACCAGGATGGTTGAATTAATGACTATCTAATTTCATAATTAAATGCAAAGGCTTTTACTGGTTTGTATTTTATTTATTCTGAATAACCTGCCGATTCATTCACAGCTATTACGTGTCGGGGTTTTTAACGAGTTAAATACAAAGGCAGTAGTCTTTTCTGTTATTAAAGGCGGTTACCTCATGACCGGTGATAACCGCGCCATTCAAACTTTTAAACCGGGTCAGAATATATATGTTGCCCTCGAAGGCGATTCGCTCCGGTGTATTGGAATAAGAACTGATTATAGATTGTTCAAAGTATTAAAGCTCGACGCGATGACCGACAGCGCTTCTTTCAGCCTTAGAACAATTGAACCGCAATCGAACCTGCGATACTACGATGACAACCTTGAACTGACGGTACAGCTTGGTAAAATGCAAACAATAAATATTGCAGATATTGATAAATATATTGCCGGTGTTGTTGAGTCGGAAGGTGGGGTGAAAGCTTCTTCCGAATATTATAAAACACAGGCTGTTCTCTGTCGCACTTATGCATTAAGCCACTTAGACAGGCATATTGAAGAGAATTTCTATTTATGCGATGGAACACATTGCCAGGCATACAATGGAAGGAACTCTGGCAGTGCAATAATCATGAAAGCTGCGTTCGATACACGCGGGCTTTTGGTTACAGATAAAGATACCGTGTTAATAATTGCAGCATTTCATTCCGATTGTGGCGGAGAGACAGAAAGCGCCAGAAATGTCTGGCTTATCGACAAACCTTATTTAAAACCTATTAAAGATCCGTATTGTCAGTACCAGAAAAACTTCAGGTGGGAGAAAGAGTTTACGCTTGAACAATGGAAAAACTATCTTTCTGAAAACGGGTTTCACTTTAAACAAGATATTTCTATCTCGCAACTTAATTATACGCAGTACAGCAGACGACAATATTATAAAGTCGATTCGGACTCAATCACTTTTCAAAAAATAAGGACTGACTTAAACCTTCGTTCAGCTTTTTTCTCTATCGAAGCCAAAGAAGGAAATATAAATATTCATGGACGTGGCTATGGACATGGAGTTGGGCTTTGCCAGGAAGGTGCAATGCAAATGTCGAAGCTGGGTTATGATTTTCGAAAAATTATAAATTTCTATTACCAGGGTGTTTATATCAAGGATTTAAAAGACGTTCCGGATTCAAAGAATAAAACGCTAAAACTTATTGAGAAAGCTAACTAAAATAAACGTTTGGCTTTCTCTCAATCAAAATTTATAGTAAGATCAGTTTATTACATATTTTATTTACCGATTTGGATTGATTGTCTTCAAAAATCAATTGATAGAAGTAAATTCCCGGGATGACTTTATTGCCATGTACATCTGTTCTATTCCATATTGTTAAATGCTGTCCGGCAGGTACAATTTGATCGGCCAAACGAAATACTTCATTGCCCCTAATAAATCAAATATTGACAGAACCACTTTAGAATTATTTGGAACTGAATATTCAAAACAAGTTGCTGAACTAAAAGGATTTGGAAAATTTCTTATTAAACCTGCAACTGGTGATGTTATTACTGGTTTGTTTGGGGTTTATTTATAGAACTTAAACTTATATTATTAAAACAACCAGATAGAAAATTACCCTTATTTAAAAAACTGATAGCTCATTATATAATTAATAAGTTTGAATATTGAAATGTCAATTTGAAAATAATATTACAATTCTAAATAGTATCAAAATACCCTTCATCTATACTCAGTTTGACACAGTAACATAGTCAAATTGAGCGCAGTTGAAATATGAAATATCTTTCAAAAACGAATGTTTGAAGAGCCTATAAAGAAAATAAAATAAAAAAGGCTGTCACTTTATAGCAACAGCCTTTCATCAGTCCTGAGAACAGGTTTATTTCTTAATTAATTTACCATAATAAGTGTTATTTCCGTCACGTACCTGGATAATATAAAGCCCACTATATAGTGAACCAATATTGATCGTATTTTCGGTTATTGTAGATTGAAGTACTAATTTTCCAGTAACATCATATACAAATAACTTCGAGTTCGGATTGACGTTTTTGAGATTAATATAATCTGTTGCAGGGTTCGGGTAAATTTCGAATGAAGATATAGTTGAACTATTTACACTAACCGGTTGAGTAAAGGTCATCATACTAATGTAAAGAAATGGAACCTGCTACTGCAGACCAACTTCCAGATGTCAACTGGGCGGCAAGCTGGAGTTGATTAACTGTATCTGCTTTTAAAGTAGCTGTAATTGTTTTAGCCTTAGTTGATGCTGGTTTATCAGTTATTGACAGATCTTCTGCTGCACTTGTACTTTGCATAAATTGAATGAAGGCTTGTACAGAAGCACTCGTTGCAGAAGAAGTATCCTGGGCATACCAATATGAGAACGTAACTTTTTCACCTTTGACAAAGGTCAGAGGAACGATTGCAAAAGCAGTATTCCATCCATTAAGCCTTATTTTCAAATACTTTGTACTGAGCGTATCAACTATTACTGCTCCCTGAGGAACGTCGCCGACAAAAGTTTCAACATTAAATGGTACAACCCATACTTTGATAACAATTGTTCCTTTAACGGATGGAGTTGCAACTGAAGCAACCGTAACCGTTACAGTACCAGTCTTAAGGCCGGTTAGTTTTCCTGTTGCAGTATTAACAGAAACTATGGAAGAATCGGAAAGCGACCATATGATTGTCTGATCTGATGCAAGAAGCGGCAATATCGAAACCGAAATAGTTCCTGAAGCGCCAATCTTTACTGAATCGTTCTTGTTCGAAAAGGCAAGTGTAATGGAAGAAACATTAATAGTAGCAGGCGCCGGTAATGAATCGCCGGTTTTAATAACGACAACACTGTCCATTGCTGTCCATGTATTGGTGTTTGCAGAATGGTGATCTATTACTCTTGTAGCAAATTCAACCGCGAGGCTGTCGCCGGCATAACTAACCCATGCAGGGATTTTTAATGAAGCCTTTACTGTTGATTTTCCACTTTCCGCAGTAATGTCTGTTGCTACAGAATCAATTAATGTTCTGGACATGATATTGCCAGCGCTAAAGTGGCTGAAATAAACAACAGAATACAATGTATCATGACCAGCATCAGCATTCCAGCTTATACCCGATAGATATGAAACATCATACTCAGACTGAATCGTTCGTAATAAAGTCTATTGCCTGATAAATTGGTTTGGCAGTGTTCACACTGTATTCCCTGTATTTTCCCTGCAATCCGGTATTAGACTCACGGCCATTATCATTTGAAGTAGTGTCATCGCTCTTCCATCCGGGAATCTGATTAATAAATAAATATTTGACACCATTATCGGGGAATTCAAAACCAGGGTTCACAATTGGCAATTTATATGTTGTTATCGTATAATTTGCAACAGGAGGATTATAAACTCCGGTTTTAATAACGACAACACTGTCCATTGCTGTCCATGTATTGGTATTTACAGAATGGTGATCATAAACTCTTGACGCAAATTCAACAGCAAGATTGTCACCAACGTAACTAACCCCGGCAGGGATTTTAAATGTAACCTTAATCAAAGATTTCCCGCTTTCTGCAGTAATGTCTGTGGCTATTGAATCAATTAAAGTCCTGGATGTTGCATTACCACTACTATAATGGCTTAAATAAATAACTGAATATATGGTATCATTACCAGCATCAGCATTCCATGATATACCCGATAAATATGATACAACATACTTAGCAGAATCACTTGTCACTTTATCAATAACCTGATAAATAGGCAAAGCAGTATTTACGCTATATTCACGGTATTGTCCGCTTAAACCAGTATTTTGTTCAATTCCATTATCATTACTGGTAACATCATTGCTATGCCAACCCGGAACATTATTAATATTGAGTATCTTCCCAGTGGCAGGAAGTTCAAAACCTGGGTTAACAATTGGCAAACTATAAGAAGTGAATTTTTCAACCACAACACTATCCATAGCTGTCCATGTATTGGTATTTACAGAATGGTGATCATATACTCTTGTCGCAAATTCAACAGCAAGATTGTCACCAACGTAACTAACCCCGGCAGGGATTTTAAATGAGACTTTTATCAATGATTTCCCACTTTCAGCAGTAATGTCTGTGGCTATTGAATCAATTAAAGTCCTGGATGTTGCATTACCACTACTATAATGGCTTAAATAAACAACTGAATATAAAGTATCATTACCAGCATCAGCATTCCATGATATACCCGATAAATATGATACAACATACTTTGCAGAATCGCTTGTCACTTTATCAATAACCTGATAAATAGGCAAAGCCGTATTTACACTATATTCCCGGTACTGGCCGCTTAAACCAGTATTTTGTTCAATGCCGTTATCATTGCTGGTTACATCATTGCTATGCCAACCCGGAACATTGTTAATATTGAGTATCTTCCCAGTGGCAGGCAATTCAAAGCCTCCATTTACGATAAGGTTTTGCGCAAATGCCCCAAGCGTGAAGCAAGCGCTTAAAAAAAATAGTGTTAGTCTTTTCATAAGTATTAAGTTAAGTTTAACATTTAGAAAATTGGTAAATTCAAAAGTAGCCTTTATAAAGGACGGTTACAGTTTAAAATGTTAAACTTTATGGTACAATTTGTTTAATTTAATGAAAAACCAGGAGATAATAAGTCAGCTTAAAACTAATGTCAGAGGCGAAAACGTTAATTAAACACTTTCTAATCCTTTCTTTTGATCAGTAATATAATCCGAAGGTAAGATATTGAATTCCTCTTTAAAATATTTGCTGAAATATTTTGGGTTATTGAACCCTACATGGTAAGCTATTTCAGATACAGACAACTGGCTTTTCCCTAATAGTTGCGCTGCCCTTTTAAGGCGGATGACACGTATAAATTCAATCGGGGATTTACCAGTTATGGAAAGAAGTTTTTTGTACAGGTTCACACGGCTCATTCCTAATTCGCGGCTTAATTCTTCAACTGAAAAATCAGCATTGGACATGTTTTTTTCGACCAGGTCCAACGCTTTTTGAATTAACTTTTCGTCGAGCGATGTCACTGTTATTTCGTGGGGCTGAATTTCAATTTGTTTATGGAAGATTTTTTGGAGTTTTTTCCTCTGAAAAATTAAATTTTTTATTCTCGATTCGAGCAATTCGTAATTAAATGGTTTCGTAATATAATCGTCTGCGCCTGCTTCATAACCTTCTATTTTCTGATCTTGTGCAGTACGTGCTGTTAGTAGTATAATCGGTATATGTGATGTCCTCGGATCCGTTTTAATTTTTCTGTTTAATTCAATCCCGTTAACTTCCGGCATCATAACATCCGAAACTATTAAATCAGGAATATGCGACAAAGTTTGCCGCCAGCCTTCTTTCCCATTTGCTGCTTCAATAATCCTGTAATGTTCTTTCAGGTTATCTTTCAGGTAGAACCTGAAATCCTCATTGTCGTCAATTAATAATAAGAGGGATTTTTTGTTATCCGTTTCGGGCAAAGGAGGTTCCAAATCTGATTCATGCAACGATAAATCTAAAGCGGAAGTTTCTTTTGTAAGGTTTTCTTCAATGTATTCAACGTGTTTCCCTTTTTTTAATGGCAAAATTACAGTGAAACAACTTCCTTTATCGGGCTCGCTTTCGACCTGAATTGATCTTCCGTGCAACCTGACAAATTCCCTGACTATTGACAAACCTATGCCTGTGCCTTGGTTAACTATTGAACTGGGAATGTTATTTTGAAAGAAACGCTCAAAAATTAAATCCTGTTTTTCTTTTGGAATACCAATACCTGTATCCGTAACTTTGAATTCAACTATTACTTGTTCGTCATCTAAATTACCCGAATCCTCTATAACTGATAAATCAACTTCAACATTGCCTTTAACAGGGGTAAATTTGAAAGCATTGGATAGCAAATTAAATAATATTTTTTCCAGTTTATCCTGATCGAAAAATACCTGAAGCGAACTCACATTCGAGTGAAATTCCAAATTGATTTCTTTCTTTTCAGACAAGTCAATAAACGACCAGGAAGCTTCCTTAACAAATTCAACAATATCGTTTAACGATAAAATTAACCTGAACTCTTGGACTTCCATTTTTCTAAAATCCAGCAATTGATTTACCAGGTTAAAGGCGCCGGGCATTCCTATAAACTAGCTGCAATTGCCTTTTCTGTTCAATATCGCCTGTATGTTTTAATATTTTTTCAATAGGTGTGAGAATAAGTGTAAGCGGTGTGCGAAATTCATGGCTGACATTAGTAAAAAATTTAATCTTAACCAGGTCAAGTTCCTGCCTTCTTTGTGCTTCAAAACGTTCGTTCTGGATTTTTTGATTTATTCGTTCCCGTTCCAACACGGTATGCCGAAAATAGAATAGTGCTGCAATTAAAAACAGAGTGTACGCTAAATAAGCAATTGGAGTTCTCCACCAGGGTGGCAGAATATTTATTTTAATACATTTGGCTTTGTCATTCCAGGTACCATCGTTGTTGGATGCTTTAACTTTAAAAATATAGCTTTTGGGATCGAGGTTGGTATAAGTTGCTTTTCGCTGCCTGCTATCAGTTAAAATCCAATTCTTGTCGAACCCTTCGAGCTTATACATATACATGTTTTTCTCAGGATGAATGTAATTGAGTGCAACAAAATCAATCGAGAACATGTTTTCTTTGTACTTCAACTTAACTTCATCACTAAAATAAATCGATTTTTTTAATAATACCCTGCTGTTAATCGTATCGCCGATATTGATATTCTTATTGAAGATTTGAATGTTTGTAATTGAAATTTCCGGTTTAAGTTTATTAAGTTGTATTTCATTCGGATAAAATGCATTAAACCCATTAGCGCCGCCAAAAAAGAGTTGCCCGCTTTTATCCTTGTAGGATGCATTGGCGTTAAACTCACGTCCCTGAAGACCATCAGATTCATCATAATTTACACATTTTGCTACAATATTATTATCATGCTTATCAATAGTCAGTATCAGGTTGAAAATCCCATTAAGGGTAGATACCCATAAATTTCCATTATTGTCTTCAACAAAAGAGATAATATTATTGTCAGGCAATCCATCTTCTGTTCTAAAAGTTTTAAATTGTTTTTTTGATTTCATATACACATTAAGGCCATCAATAGTCCCTACCCATATTAATCCCCTGCTGTCAGACAAAATTGAAGTAACAATGTTGGTACTCAAGGTATGGATGTTATTTGGATCGTGTGCAAAATGCTGGAATCTTCCGGATTTCTTTTCAAGCATATCTACCCCGTTGGTTGTGCCAAACCAAAGGTTACCTTCTTTATCTTCAGTAATAGCCATAATAAATCCAGCCTTAACTGAGTTTTTCGCCCCGTTCCTAAAATGCTGGAAAATCTTTTTCTTTCTATCGAAACGATCGAGCCCCTCGCCAAGTGTACCAATCCAAAGATTGCCAGTGGCATCTTCGTGAATGGAATATATTCTGTTGTCGGCAATACTCGTTGAGTCATTTGGATTATGTATAAAATGAGTAAACTTGCTCCCATCAAAGCAATTTAATCCTCCAAAATAAGTGCCGGCCCACAATTCTTTGTTTTTATCTAAGCATAAGCAAACAATAATATCATTGCTTAAACTTAAAAAATTGCCATCATCATGCCGATAATTTGAATATGAATCTTTCTTGCTGTCGTAATGCATTCAACCTCCACCATTGGTGCCAATCCATAGATTTCCCCTGTTATCTTCAACGAAGCAATCAATATCGTCAAATTCAAGTCCACCCAGTTTTGAAGGCATTCGTTTCGATAGACGAAATTTGAAAATA
>CAVSGB010000031.1:0-3915 GCA_963726845.1 uncultured Bacteroidota bacterium
AAATAAACCTTTCAAAACTCAGGCTATTATTGACTCTGTTCTTAACCATTATAAATAATTTTGGATATGGATTTAACTGATTTGCAGCTCGATTTTCTTAAAGAAATTATTAATATAGGGATTGGCAGGAGCGCTAATGTACTTAACCAGGTTGTTAAGAACAAAGTTATCTTGAAAGTACCTGTTGTACGGTTAATAAAAATCGATGAAATAGCAGCCAGAATTGGTTACTCCAAAGATAACCTGCTTTCAATTGTTTCTATGGATTTTAAAGGAAACCTGCAGGGAAAAGCTGAGTTGATCTTTCCTTCGATAAGTGCTGTTAAAATTGTCGATTTACTGTCCGATAAAGAATATCCCAACCTCGACATGGACTTGCTTCGCTCCGGCACACTGAACGAAGTTGGCAACATTGTCCTTAATTCTTTAATAGGGACAATGGGAAATTTATTAAAAACACGGTTTAAATATTCAATCCCAAAATATAAAGAATGCAACAGCGATGAAATAGCAATTTCTTATGAATCAGTATCAGATAATGTAATATTTGCAGAAACACATTTCTATGTTAAGGAAATTAATATTGACGGCAGTTTCATCCTGTTTTTCGAAGTAAAATCATTTGATCATTTTATAGAATTGCTAAATCAATCTTTTGTTAATCCAGACTTATGATTGTTGAAAACAATCAATATTCAGTATTAGACTCCGTATCTATCGGTATCTGCATCATCGACAAGGATTATATTGTTCAGTTCTGGAACGAATATATGGAAGAGTACACTGGGTTTAGCAAAAATGAAATCCAACAAAAGCTCCTCTTCGATGTCTTTCCAGCTTTTCAAAATAAAATTTATGAAGCCCGGATAAACAATATTTTCATTGGCTGGCCACCGGTTATCTTTTCATCACGTTTGCACACCCCATTTTTCCTAAGTAAAGATATTTATAATACAAAACGGTACCAGGATATAATTATTACTCCGGTATTCTCTGCTGACAATAATATCAATAGTGCATTAATTACTATTAACGATGTTACGGATCTCACTGAAAAACTTGAAGAACAGAAAAAATTATATTTAAAATCGCAGGAAGAATTAAATGCTAAAACTGAAATTCAGGAAAGATTAATTAGATCGGAAAAACAACTAAAAAACCTAAATGCAACTAAGGATAAATTTTTCTCATTAATTGCCCACGATTTAATTTCACCATTTAATATAATCCTGGGTTATAGCGATATGTTGGCAAAATCGGTTCATGACAATGATTATAATGAAATTGAAGAATTTAGTCAGTTGATTTATTCGGCAACAAAACGGACACATTCATTGCTTGTTAATTTATTAGATTGGTCGAGGCTCCAGACAGGAAGGATTAGTTTTAACCCTGTTGTTGTAAATGTTTTAGATGTTATAAATGAAAATATAAATTTATCAAAAAGCTCTGCCAACCAAAAAGAAATTGAGATAAATGTCGATATTAAGCATGGGCTTATTGTCATTGCAGATATAAATATGCTTAATACGATTTTTAGAAATTTAATTTCAAATGCAATAAAATACACACCACTTAATGGGTCAATCACTATTTCTGCTTTTTATAATTCAAAAAGTGAATTCGAGTTTTCCATCCGCGATACCGGTTTGGGAATTAAAGCTGACGATATCGGGAAAATTTTCAGTATCGATGTAAATTTCTCTACTATTGGCACAGCAAATGAAAGCGGAACGGGCTTAGGCCTTATGTTGTGCAAAGAATTTATCGAACGCCATAAAGGCAAGATTTGGGTAGAAAGCAAAATAAATGAAGGAAGTAATTTCAAGTTTATAATACCAAGTCAAATAACATAATTATTGAAGTTAATAATTTTTAAAAATTACAATTTCATTAACTTATAACCTGCTTTTTTCTAATTACATTGCTACAACATAATTTATATTTAATATGATACCTAAAATTCAGCAATCCCGACTTTTTGTGCTTTTCACAACCCTTATTCTTGCAAGTTGCAACAACCATGATGACACAAAAAAATTAATTTCTCAAATGACATTAGAAGAGAAAGTTAATATGATACATGCTTCCGGAACCTTTACAAGTGGCGGGGTACCAAGGTTAGGAATTCCAGAATTAAGGATGAGTGACGGGCCATGTGGAGTGCGGATGGAATTGAAACGTGAAAATTGGGACCAGCTCAATTGGAGTAATGATAATGGAACCTATCTTCCAGCAGAGACGGCCGTCTCTGCAACCTGGGACACTGCGCTGGCACACCAGTTTGGGATTGTATTAGGACAAGAGTCGAAAGCACGCGGAAAACACATTCAGCTTGCTCCGGGTTTAAATATTATCAGGACGCCACTTGGTGGTCGCAACTGGGAATATTTAAGCGAAAACCCATATTTAGTCAGCCGGATTGTTGTTCCTGAAATTGAAGGGATTCAATCAGCTGGCGTTGCAGCCTGTCTGAAACATTTTGCTTTAAATAACCAGGAGCAAAACCGTGGCACAATAGACGTATACGCTGATGAACGAACGTTACGCGAAATTTATCTTCCCGGTTTCGAAGCCGGAATAATTGAAGGGGGCGCACTATCTGTCATGGGATCATATAATAAATTAAGGGGACAACATGCTACGCACAATGAATATCTTTTACAGGATATTTTAAAAGGTGAATGGGGGTTTAAAGGTTTGGTGATGAGCGATTGGGGCGCTACACACAGCACGTTGGAAGCTGCTTTGTGCGGCCTCGACATAGAAATGGGCACACGTCGTAAGTTCGAAGAATGTTATTTGGCAAATCCTCTACTTAATGAAATAAAGCGCGGCAAAGTCGATATTAAATTCATTGATGAAAAAGTCAGCCGCATACTTTATGTAATGCAAAAACTCAATATAATAAACAAACCAATATTCGACACAACAGGAATGTACAGCAAATTAGCAACTCCCGACAGGATTGCAATTGCAAAAAAAGTAGCTGAAGAATCTATTATATTGTTAAAAAATAAAGACAATTTCTTACCACTTGATTATTCAAAAATTAAATCGATAGCAGTCATTGGTGATAATGCCGTGCGCAAACACTCGTTAGGAGGGAACAGTACTACGATGAAAGCCCGTTACGAAATTTCCCCGCTTGAAGCATTGGAAAAAAAATTCAGTGATAAAGTAAAAATAAATTTTGCTCCTGGTTACGAAGTAAAAGAAAGTTTCAGACATTCAGATTCATTGCTTAATTTAATAAATGAGAAATTAATAAAAGAAGCTGTTGAAACTGCCAGGAAATCGGACTATGTAATAATTTTCGGTGGAATAAACCACAACCGTGGCAATGATTGCGAAAGCGCCGACCGTCCGAACATGAAGCTACCTTATGGGCAGGATAAACTTATTAGTGAGATTTTAAAAGTAAATTCTAAAGTTTTGGTAGTGTTGCTATGCGGAACACCAATTGAAATTGGCGATTGGTACGATAAAATCCCTGCACTATTAGAAAACAGTTATCTTGGGATGGAAGCTGGTACTGCACTTGCAGAAGTAATTTTTGGCGAAATCAACCCTTCTGGCAAATTACCGATGGCTTTCCCGAAAAAACTTCAGGAATCTCCCGCACATGCAATTGGCGAATATCACGGGGCATTGGATACAGAAGAATACAAAGAAGGTTTGTTGGTCGGTTACAGATATTTCGATACTGGAAATTTTGAACCCCATATTAGAGTTTGGCTTTGGATTGTCTTATTCATCATTCGGTTATTCCAATCCTGAAATTCCAAAAGAAATTAAAATATCCGATAAAGAATATTTAGTGTCTTTTGAAATTAAAAATACAGGCTCAAAAGAGAAAAGAAATAGCACAGGTTTACATACACAGATGAAAAGTAAATTAGATAGGCCTTATAA
>CAVSGB010000032.1:0-7376 GCA_963726845.1 uncultured Bacteroidota bacterium
TTCGCAGCAAATATCTGTCAGCCCCGGCATCTTTCCATCTTTTATAAGTATCTTCAGTCTGTTCGCCAAGCGATAATGTTACTTTAATTTCGCTTTTGGTAATACTTTTAATCTCTTGCAACAACCTTTCTATCCTAAATATAAATTCCTTATTGGTAATTTCACCAGACTGCATCACAACCGATGCAAATTTATTCTCATGGGCAAATCTGACGGCAGACAAAATTTCATCGTCGGTTAAATTATAGCGCGAAACATTTTTGTTTCCAATCCTTATACCACAATATAAACAATTCTTTTCGCAATTATTTGAAAACTCGATAAGGCCACGATAATAAACAATATTGCCAACATATTTTTCCTTAACATCAGCTGATTTCTGAAACAGAGCAGTCCTGTCCTCCCCTTCTGATTGTAATAAAATAACAATATCTTCTTTTGAAAAATTGTCCTTCTCCAAAATATTTAACGCATCATCCATCATTCAACAATACTTTTCAAAATAATATTTAGAAGCTGTTCACAATGTGTGGCTTTTTTGCTGCAAAAAGCATTTTTCCCAGAACAGGTTTAGTGCTTGCAGCGCAACAAACCGTTCTATTCCAATTCCCGTGTATAAATATCTGGGCTACAAATATAGCATCCCTCCGGGATTATTGGGCTTTATGGACAAGCTAAATTTATTTCATTAGTCATTCGTAATTTTAATTCGTAATTCGTAATTCGTAATTCGTAATTTGTAATTCGTAATTTGTAATTCGTAATTTGTAATTCGTAATTTGTAATTCGTAATTCGTAATTTGTAATTTGTATTTATAAGTAATCTTCTTTTTCTCCTGTTTTTACAAATGGTTCTATTGCCCTGTTGTATATTCCCTGAATGTATGCAATAGTCATTCCATAATTGGTAACAGGGATGCCAGCTTCGATAGCAGGTTTCAGTCGGCTATGAACTTGTTTTCTTGTTAACATGCAACCACCGCATTGCACAACCAGGGAATATTCTTTTATATTGCGTGGCAGGCTGCTTAATCCACCTACTATATCGAACTCTAATTTTTTACCTGTGAACTGGCTAAGCCATCTTGGGATCTTCACACGGCCTATATCATCGCACGAAACATGATGCGTGCACGATTCGAGGATTAAAATTCTATCGTTGTTCTCAAGTTTCGAAATATATGGTGTTCCCCGCAGGTACATTTCAAAAGGGCCTTTATGCCGGGCAAGCAGAATACTAAATCCGGTTAGCGGAATGTCCTTAGGAATCATTGCATCGGCTTTTAGGAAAATAGAGCTGTCAGTAATTACAAGTTTTGGCCTTATGCCTGTGCGCCTTAAGAAAGAATCTGTTTCCTTTTCTTTTAGCACTATCGCGATACAATCGTTGTCGAGTGTATCACGGATAGCCTGTATTTGTGGTAGTATCAACCTGCCTTCCGGCGCTTCGACATCAATAGGTGTAATCATCAGTACAGTGTCGCCATAGCTTACCAGATCGCCTAATAGTGCCGGTGCATTATATGCAGTTTCAGGAAGGTATTTTTTAATTAAATTTATTAATGGGGTTGAATCAGTATTTTTACAGGCAGAAAAATCGATTACATCCGTATTGTATTGTTCATGAATATCAATAATTAATTGATTATTTAATTTTTGAAGATCGGATTTGTTATGAATAAAAAAAAACGGCACATCGAATTCAGCCAGTTCATTTACAAGTTTCTCTTCATAAACAGATAAGGTATTATCGATTAAAATAATTAAAGCAAGGTCAATTATTTTTATATTATCAAGTGTTTTTTTTATCCGCTTTGTTCCCAATTCGCCGCTATCATCTATACCAGCAGTATCGATGAATATAACATGCCCGATCCCTGGAATTTCAATCGATTTTTTAACCGGGTCGGTTGTTGTGCCGGCAACTTCAGACACAATTGCTGTATCCTGGCCTGCAATAATATTAATAAGGGAACTTTTACCATTGTTCCTGCGACCAAAAATACCAATATGTGGTTTTATTTCTCTCGACATTGTTTTTATAATACTTGTATTTTATCTTGGTTCTTGGTTCTTGTTACTTATATCTGTTTTTAAATCATCAATTGTAAAACCTTCTTTTAACAAATGCTCAGGTTTTAATATATTTTCAATTTTTTTCATATCAATAAAACTAAGTTTTTTATTGGCTTCAAAAATATCGATGTCTTCTTTTTTCATCAAAACAGCTAATTCAGAACATTTATGATAACCAATATATGGCACCAGCGCAGTGGTTATCGAAGCACTAAAAAAAAGTTTTCGTTCTGCACTATTTGAATTAACTATCAAACCTGAAATTAAATTTTCCCTGGTTGTCTCATTTGCTGCAACCAGCAATTTTAGCGAATCGATAAAAGCGTGGCCAATTATCGGTAAATATGCATTTAGTTCCAGGCAACCCTGACCGCAAAGTGAACTAATCAGGTTGTCATTTGCATAAATTTTGTGTGCGGCGCTAATAACAAATTCTGCTATTACGGGGTTTACTTTGCCCGGCATAATTGAGCTGCCAGCCTGTTTTTGAGGAATTGAAATTTCTTTATTTGAAAGATCTGAAGCAAGCAACCGCAGATCATTTACCATTTTCTCAAGATTAACTGCATTTGCCTTTACTATTGCATGTACCTCGACTAAACTGTCTAAGTTAGAAGTTGCATCACTAAGATTTTCGCTTCTTGTAAGCGGTTTGCCACACAATCGTTGCAGGTTTTGAACCACCTCCATTATGAAAAAGCGTGGTACTGTAATTCCAGTGCCAATGGCGCTTCCACCGAGGTTCACAACTTTAATCCGTTCAAAGCATTTCGAAACGCGCCACCAGTCGCGCGACAGTGCATCATTGTATGTGCTAAACAAACGTCCAAAAGAAGTCGGGACTGCTTCCTGCATTTGTGTGTAACTAATTCGCAGGGAATTTCTATGTTGTTTTTCTATTTTTTCAATTTCAGCCCTTAATAAATTTATTTTTTCTTCAAGGATAGTAAGAAGCCTGATAATGGCTAATTTAAGCGATGTTGGAACTACATCATTGGTAGACTGAAAAATGTTGGCATGTTCGATTGGATCAATATAATGATAATCGCCAGGTTTTCGATTACACTTTATTAAAGCTATATTAGCAATTATCTCGTTTATGTTCATATTGATGCTGGTCCCGGCACCACCTTGAATTGCAGGCACAATAAACCATTCAAAATGTTTACCCTGACTGATTTCAGTAGCAGCGGCAATTAAGGCATCAATAATTTCATCTGAAATAATCTGAAATGAAAGTTTTGAAATATCAAATTTGGAAATCAGCGCTGACTTATAATTTTTGTAAGTTTCGTAACAAGCCAGTTTAACGTTGCCGGCAGCCCTATACCAATCTAATTGAAAAGCAGTATTGTCAGGAAAATTTTCGCGTGCCCTGAAGGAATGTATTCCGTACAGTGCATCATGAGGAATATAACATTCGCCAAGAAAATCTCTTTCGGTACGCATGATTTTTTTTACAAAACTAAGAAGAACTTATTATAACTTCAGGAAATGTTAACTTTACCAAAGCACCTCCTTTTTATGATTACCGGCAAAAATACTTCCACCATGTGCATCCACTATAAGTTTTGTTAATGCAAGCTCAATGCCTTCGTTTTCATTAATATGTTTTTCACCGGGAGAAAATAATTTAAAAAGATTTTTTATTGCCAGGTCAGAAAAGCCAGGCCCTTCATCGGAAACCTCAATTGTTTGCCCGTTTTCATTGTAAAATGTACGGATTGATATATTGCCGTTTGCAGGACTGAATTTTATTGAATTCGAGATGATAGCTTCCATGCATGTTGAAAGCAATTCATAATCGCTGAAAATTAAATCATTCCCGGGTTGAAAATCTTTAATTATTTGTAATGATTTTTCTTTTATTTTTTGAATTAGTTTTTTAAGCATTGAATCAATAAAATTTGATAAAGAGAAAGGCTGCACATCAAGTTCGTATTTACCGGCTTTAAGCTGGGTCACTTTCAACGCAGCAATAGAAAACCTTTCTAAGCGTGTAACTGAAGCATCCAGTATTTCAAAAAGAATATCTATCGAATTGCCGGTTACATTTTCCCTGATTAATTCAAGCGAACCTTTAATTCCATTCAATGGGGTCCTAATTTCGTGACTGATAATATGCAGGAACTCTGATTTGGCCTTATCGAGTAAAAGCAATTCTTCATTGGCAATTTGCAGTTTTTCATTCGCTTCCTGAAGCTGTTGTGTACGTTCTTTGACTTTTTCCTAAGAATTTGATTGATGTTTTTTAATTGTTCTTTACTAAATCTTAACTCAAGCTGCATACGTACCCTGGCGAGCAATTCTGCAGTATCGAACGGTTTGGTAATATAATCCTGACCACCCAGTTTGAAACCCTGGATAATACTTTCTTTTTCAGTTTTAGCAGTAAGAAATATTACAGGCAAATCTTCATTTTTAGGGTTTAACCTTAACTTTTCGCAAACTTCGAAACCTGACATATCTGGCATCATGATATCGAGCAGTACAAGATCGAAATTCTTTTTATCCAACCATGCCAAAGCAGTCGGGCCATTGGTGGCAAATTCTAACTGGTAACCTTCATTTCTCAGGGTATTCCCAAGCAATTGAAGGTTTTTTGGATTGTCATCGACCATTAAAATTGAGAAAAGCGTTGGTTTAAATCCATTCATAGTTTTAACCGTATATTATGCTTTTAACATATAGTCTACTAATTTGATACTTATATAACACCCATATCATATTTAACTCAATATTGTGAATTACCCTACATGGATGTTTTATTCATCTTCATTAACAACATTGAAAGTCGTCAAAAGCCTTGGATAATCTTTTAACGTTTTAAGCATTGTATCGACATCGAAATTGTTTATCGAAGTTAATAAACGATTTCCAAAGCTGATTAAAATATCGAGATTATATTTTTTCCCGAGGTTTCTCAATGTATATGCAAAATCTTCTACTTCCGACAAAGGCTGTTGGGTTTCAAATGTTTTCCAAATATTGTAAATGTCATTTTCAAGAATGCGTTTAACGGTCCTTATGTCTGCATCGGCAATTGCTGTTATGGCAATATTTTCTGAAGATCCATTTGATTGTTCTTCAATATCGACTGTGTGAGGCAGGAACCGCATCAATTCCATGAAAACATCATTTATCTGTATTGGCTTGATAAGAATTCCATCGAAATTGTGTACGAGAACTTTTTTATGTTCTTCAACACTTGCAGATGCTGTTGTTGCTATAACCGGTATATGCTTTAAAGCTGGATGGTTGCGCAATCTGCGAAGCAGCTCAAATCCATCGAAAACCGGCATTTTAAGGTCGGTAATAATTAACTGGGGCTTATGAATCTCAGCTAAATCATAAGTTTCCTGGCCATTTTGAGATTCAATAACTTTTAGCCCGGTATCCTGAAGTACCCCCATCATATACTTTCTGTTATTATCGACATCATCAGCAATCAGGACAGTAGATGGGAAAAATTTTAATTTACGCGGATCAATAGTATTTATTTCGGTAGCATTTAATTTTTGTTGCGAAGATTTCACATCTTTTAGAAGCACTTTAAACCGGCTTCCTTTTCCTGGCTCACTTTCCAAAGATATTGTCCCACTTAAAAGTTCAACAAACCTCTTGGTTATTGTAAGTCCCAAGCCTGTTCCACCATATTTTTTAGTGTTTTGTCCATCCTGCTGTGTAAAAGGCATGAAAATTATTTCCTGAAATTTTTTATTAATTCCTATCCCATTATCTTCAACAACAATTTCAATATCGACAAAATCACTATTCCCAATACTTCTGCGATCTTTACATAAAACAGAAACCAAAACATATCCTTTTTCGGTAAATTTTATCGCGTTGCCAATAAGGTTTATCATAATTTGACGAAGGCGCACTTCATCTATTTCAATAGCAATCGGTAAACTTAAATCGGTTTTAATGTTAAAATCCAAACCTTTTTCTTTTGCTTTGAGCGAAAACAGGTATTCAATATCCTTAAAAAGAAGGAAAGGGTCTATAAGCTCATTGTGAAGGATCATTTGGCCTGCTTCAACTTTTGATAGATCCAGCACATCATTTATAAGGGTCAATAAAGTTTTCCCACTGCTTTTTATTGATTCGAGATAATTACGTTGTTGTTCATCTATAATTTTGGTTGATAATAATTCAGCAAAACCGAGAACAGCATTCATTGGCGTCCTGATTTCATGGCTCATGTTTGCCAGAAATTCGCTTTTAGAACGATTTGCAGATTCAGCAATTTCCTTAGCTTGTTTTAATTCTATAGCTTGTTGCCTTTTTTCAGTAATATCGTCTTTTACTGCAACAAAATGTGTTATTTCTCCTTTAAAATTTTTAATAGGCGAAATGTTAACTTGTTCCCAATAAAACTGTCCATTCTTTTTCTTGTTGCAAATTTCGCCCTGCCATATTTCACCAGACTTAATAGTGTTCCACATGTGCTTGTAAAAATCATTATTGTGCAATCCCGATTTGAGCACACCAGGTTTTTTGCCATAAGCTTCTTCAGCGCTATATCCTGAAACTAACGTGAATTTTGGATTTGTGTACTCTATAATTCCATCTATATCGGTAATAACAACTGACGCATGGTTTTGCTCGATAGCCATCGAGAGCTTTTTAAGGTCTTCTTCCGCGGTTTTGCGTTCAATAATAATTCCCAATTGTACGCCAATTTGCTCCATAATATCGGGTAAATACTCATCTCCAATCTCTGTTTTTCTCGAAAACATTTCAATCAGCGAAACAACTTCCCCGGCAATAAATATTGGTATAATCATCAGGCTTTTTAAGCCAAGTTTTAAAGCTTGTTCACCTAAATAATAATTGTTAATATTTTCTAAGTTTGATATCCAGATCGCTTTTTTCTCAATGATTGCTTTTATATGAATTGGCTTCAATTCCGGGATATGGCTGTTTTCTCCAGTTAAAATCAGGTCTTTAAACCGACCATTTGCCGGAGGAAACCAGTACGATTGTGGTAATTTGAAATGGTATTTATTGTTATATATTACAATGGCATGACCAACAGGCCATTTAGTATAGCTCGAAATGGTAGCCATTGCTGTTCTTAATACTTCTTCATTTGTTGGCGCTTTATTCGACAAAATGGCGATATCTTTTAATAACCTGCTGCTTCTTTCTTTTTCCAATAGAAGTAGTTCTGTACTTCTGCGGTTGCTTATATCGGCAATTGCCCCAACAATACACAATTCATTATCCTGATCTAAAAGATAAACCCCACTATCCTGAATATAAATGTATTTACCGTCTTTTTTCCTGATACGATA
>CAVSGB010000033.1:0-4552 GCA_963726845.1 uncultured Bacteroidota bacterium
CCCTTTCAGGGTAACAGTGTATATACATTTTCTTCGAATGACAGGAACCCGGTTGCAATGTTAGATTACACCAGCGACATTACCAGGACAACCAGTGTGTTGGGTGGTGTTTCTGCTATTGTTAACTTTACCAAGGACCTGAGCTATAAAGTCAATTTCGGGGTAAGTTACACAAATGCAAACCGGTTTATTAACCAAAGTCAGAAATTGGTTTATGAGGCACCTACGGAAGGAAATGGTCAAATTAATAACAAAGAGCTATATAATTACCTGATAGAACATACTTTAAATTATAGCAAGACATTTGGCTCTCAATCATTAAACCTGCTGGCAGGTTATTCTTACCAGAAATACAATGAACATAATAGTGAGATGACAGGGCCAATTATCCTACCGATCAAATTTTATATACAAACGTAATTGGATCGGGGAACACCCAGGCAAACTGGTCAATAAGTTCTGATGCTGACGTTAGTGCCATGCAATCATATTTCGGCCGTGGCATTTATAATTTAATGGAAAAATATATTATTACAGCAACACTGCGTGCGGATGGTTCAACAAAATTTGGCGTAAATAAAAAATATGGCTATTTCCCGTCATTTGCTGCAGGATGGAGAATGTCTGAGGAAGATTTCATTAAAAATTTGAACATTTTTACCAACCTGAAATTAAGATTAGGCTGGGGACAGGTTGGAAATTCAGATATTGGTACCAATAACTCCCAATATATCTATACAGCAGATGCAGGCAGCAAAGCTATTATTGGAACAGGAAAGACTGTAATTTCCGGTTTTTCAGTGAAAAAAACGCCAGATCCTGACATTACATGGGAAACAACTACCTCAACTGATGTTGGTTTAGATTTTGCAATTCTCAAAGGGAAACTATCGGGGACATTAGATTTATTCCAAAAGACAACATCTAATTTGTTACTCGAAGTACCTTCGACGCCGCTTTCTCCTACCGCCACCATAGTAAGAAATATTGACAGTGTCAAGATTTTAAACGATGGCCTGGAATTAGGCCTTACAGGTATCATTGTTTCAAATAAAGATTTTTCCTGGGAAATATCCGGCAACATCTCATTTTTAAGCAATAAAGTGACTGGCTTAAATACAGCAGTATATCCAACTGGTACGGTACAGGGACAAGGTGTAACAGGTACATTAGTCCAAATAATTGCAAACAATCAACCTATTAATGAATTTTATGGCAAGAGGATTGATTCGATCGATAAAAAAGGTACAATTCATTTTTTAAAAGCTAAAAATAAATCCGATTCCTTAACTTATCTTGGCAACCCGCAACCTAAATTTACCTATAGTATCACCAATAATTTTAAATTTAAGAATTTCGATTTAAATATATTTTTTAATGGTGTTTACGGTAACAAAATATTCAATAACACTGCTATGTTATTAGATAAACAAAACCTAAACCAATCTAAGAATGCTTTGTCATATTTTGTAAATGACAATACAAATTCAACAAATGCTACGAATGTTTCAAACCGGTATATTGAAGATGGTTCTTATTTTCGTCTTAGCAATATTACGCTTGGTTATAATGTGAATATTAAAACTAACCCATGGATAAAAAATGTAAGGATTTATGTTTCAGGCTCTAATCTTTTTGTTATTACTCCTTACAAAGGATATGATCCTGACGTGAGCAGCACTGAGAATTATAATGGTATCAATTCTTTTGGAATAGATATAACGAACTATCCTAAAGCCAGGACATACGCCATGGGCTTAAATGTAACTTTTTAATTTAATCTTAAAATTAATAAAACCATGAATAAGAAATATTTCATTTATTTAATCGGGATGATGCTCATTACATTCTTTATCATTCCGGCCTGTAGTTTAAAAGAAGAAATTAAAGACGCATACACTCCTTCTGTAATACAAGCTGATCCTAACTTGTTGCAAAATGTTGTTGCTGCCCCATTAGGCCAATTGCGTAATTTATGGTGGCGCCAAAGCGTTTGGGGCCAGGAAGAATGTACTACTGACGAATGTTTTTACCCAACACGTGGGACCGATTGGGGAGACGGTGGCGTATGGGTACAAAACTATACACTTACCTGGACACCACTTTCCAGGGATGTTATTGGTACCTGGAATAATCTTACAACTGCAATATCATCTTGCAATACTGCAATTGCAAATATTGGCCTTAAAAAACCAAATGAATTATTAGAATATACACATTACAGGTTCTCAGGCAATGTTTTTACGTTGTTTATATGAATATTATATGCTTGATCTTTATAGGGTATATCCTTCGCGTGATCCATTTTCCACTGATTTTACAAGTGCGCCTGCAATTAATACAGGGGCATCAGCATTTTATAAACTTGTTGCCAATGTAAAGGCAACAGTGCCAGATATGATTAGTCGTAGCAATGCTCAATATGGCCAACCTACGATGGATGCCGGCAATATGCTCCTTGCCAAGCTTTATTTGAATGAAGAAGTTTACACGGGAAATTTGAATAATGGAATATTTACCAAGGGAGTTGCTGGTTACGATTCAGCCCTTATCTATCTAAACCTTTTAATTAGTTCAGGAAATTATGGGTTGGCCAGCAATTATTTTAATATGTTTAGTGTGGATAACTACTCAAACTATAAAAAACCCGGCGATGAAGGTATTTTAGTATGTATTTTTAATGATGACCAAAACTACGGTGTTGATGATAATGTACAATGGGTAAAAACTACCTTCCATTACAATCAGAATTTGGGTTCAACATTCGCAAACTGGAATGGGGCCTGTACGCCTACTTGTTATCTGAACAATACATGGTTTGCAGCTGGTGCTACTGACACGACTAAGGATATGCGCTGGAGGGATAGTTCAATTTATCCTGCAATGGGTGTTGTGCTTGGTTTTAATTATGGCCAGCAATACGATGCCAAAACACATGCAATCCTTAAGGATAGGCAAAAACATAATCTGGTTTTTACTTTTGATGTTGCGCTTTACACTACGGCTAAAAATCCTGTTACTGGTTATTCTGATCCTACTCCTACTGAAATACAGGGGGTACGGGTTTTGAAATATCCTCCACGTGTTGTTCCAGTAAATATTGCCCGTTGTCCGAACGACTTCTTAATTTGGCGATATGCTGATGCACTGTTAATGAAGGCTGAATGTTTAGTCAGAGGTACACAGAAAGATGTTGGAGGTGCTGTTGCACTGGTAAATCAAATACGGACAACACGCAATGCCCCGATTATTTCAGCAAGTTCAGTAAGTGATATATTGAATAAAATTTATATTGAACGCGGGCTGGAATTATATTGGGAAGGCCATCGACGTCAGGATATGATCCGTTTTGGGACATTTCTTGTTTCTAAAGATGCTGATAAAAATACAACTTCTCCGGACTGGAGTATGGTAATGCCAATACCCCTTGCAGCTATTACCGGTACACCCGGTGGTGTGCTGAAGCAAAATTATGGTTATTAAAACATAGCGCAGCTAAAACTGCAAACAATAGAACACGGGTGACGCTGATTTAACTGATTTACGCGGATTTTGAGAGCAAAGTTTGCTAAAAAAATAAAGTTTTACAATGTAATAGTATAAAAGGGCCTGTAAAAGCAGGGCTTTTTTATACTGCTATTACTTTGGATATTTGAGGTATTTCCTGGAGCAGGGTTTGTTCAACCCCGGCTTTCAATGTAAATAAGCTAAAAGGGCAATGCCCACACGCACCTGAAAGATGCACTTTTACTTGCATTTTAGTATTCAGGCTGACAAAGGAAACATCTCCGCCATCGGCTACCAGATAAGGCCTTATTTTATCTAATGCTGATTTTATTTTTGTCACAAATTGTTTTTTTTCTTCTTTTTCCATTGCGTTAAAGGGAAATTTGTAAAATCAGATTAATCGTAATTTTACTTATACGTTATATCAACCTTTTTTGTAGGTGGAAGGGTTGTGTTTCTTTTTTCTATTTCATTCATAACATTTTCAGCTAACATTGCAAAAGCTTTCCCTTCTAATGAAAAAGGTTTGATGGCAGTCGGTTTTCCATTGTCCCCATCTTCACAAA
This sequence comes from uncultured Bacteroidota bacterium, assembly GCA_963726845.1. Classification (GTDB taxonomy): domain Bacteria; phylum Bacteroidota; class Bacteroidia; order Bacteroidales; family DTGW01; genus CAVSGB01. The sequence goes on from CAVSGB010000033.1 coordinate 4,074, forward strand.
TCGATTGAACAATTGGAATTTGTCCGAGCAACCTGATGCCCAATTCAGCTGCCATTATTTTACAACCTTCTTTGCCAAAAATATAATATTTATTTTCCGGCAGTTCTTTTGGTGTAAACCACGCCATATTCTCGATGAGCCCTAAAACAGGAACATTTATTTTGCCTGTTTTAAACATATTAATACCTTTAATGACATCGGCAAGAGCTACCATTTGAGGCGTACTTACAATAACAGCGCCTGTTACCGGCATTTCCTGCACTATTGTAAGATGAATATCGCCTGTGCCTGGTGGTAAATCGATAAATAAATAATCAAGCATTCCCCAATTTGTTTGAGTAATTATTTGCTTCAAAGCATTTGTAGCCATTGGCCCGCGCCATATTGTAGCTTCATTGGGGCTTACAAAAAAGCCGATCGATTGTGTTTTAATTCCAAACTTTTCAAGCGGGGCAATAAATTCTTTGCCTTCGATTTCT
>CAVSGB010000034.1:0-10794 GCA_963726845.1 uncultured Bacteroidota bacterium
TAAAGTATGCACGGGGCAACGGCACTTACAGCCCTTCCTTTGATGGTATTGTAAATGCAATTAAAATTAAATCGCACCATACATTTGAGGCTACTGAAAAAGCTGACCTGGAAGAATTATCGAAATCGGACTTATTGTGTTTGGATAATTCGATAAAAGAAAACAGAAATATTGAATTTGGCGTTCTTTCTGAAAAATCGCATGATTCCGCTTGGGAAACTGCTGACAGAGATGATGCCATTGACTTGACAAGCATAGCAAAAGCAGGTGGGGCAAATGATGAGATGTTAAAATACATTGAAGAATGTAAAGATTGTCATAACATTGCATTTGCCTAACTATGGCCAGTCTTGGAGATTTACTACCCGAAGAATTTAAAAAGAAATTTGCTGCGCAAAACATTACAGTTGGTACTGTAATTAAATGTTTTGTTAAGAATACAAACCCTCCAAAAGAAAAACGATTTGTAGTGCTTGGTATTGATTCCGAAGGAAACCTTATAGGTGTTGTATTTATAAATTCTGATATTAACTGGAATGTTATACGCACCCAAGAACTTGCCCAATTACAACATTATGTTACAAAAGATGAAAATGAATATCTTGATTGGGATAGTTATATAGATTGCTCCGATTTATTTGAGCTGCCTTACAATGATGTTTATACCAGCATACAAAACAAACCGCAAAGTGTTTTAGGTACTGTTAGTTCAGATGACCTGAAAACCATAAAAGAACATATTAAGAAATCGCCCAAAATAAAACCCAAATTGCTTAAAAAGTATAAGCTAGATTAATTACTCTTTAATACCGCTTTATACCCGCAAACCGGGCAATAATTAACTTGGCTTTCGTATTCATCATTACCTGCCCAAAGTTTTCCTACGGCATCTTCGTAACAATATTTTATGGCTATGCCATAGGCTTTTTCAGCACTATGTAATTCGCAACGATGTTTGCCCGGTAGGGTATGGTTAACGTTAGTTGGTTCATCTAAAAAAGGATCGACCATAATTTTACAAATAATGTTTACCGAATTTTGAGTTAGTTTGTTTTCTATAATTAGTTTTTAATTCAGAAGTTATTCAAACTCGACATTTCCAAACCCTAAGGTATTCGTGTTTTCCCTTACTGTCCTTTCTGTTTCTGGGTTAAAACCATCATTATTTGTAGCCTCAATATGTATGGTTATTTTAACATCAGTACCCAAATGTTTCAATATTTCTTTGTCAATGTCATCAGTGACACGAAAGAAGCGGGTGGCATTGGTTTCGATATGTCCAAAGAACCGTTTCTTCTTTATTGTTTTAGGGTTTGGGTTTTTGACTTTGTCAGTTTTAGTATTAGAACCATCCGGATATTTTGATACATTGGACTGGTTTTTATTCTTTTTATCCTCATCTTCAATCTGTTCTTTTTCTAATTGGACTTTTGCAATTTCAGGTTTAACAATTAAGCCATTACCATCTAATGAAACCATAACACTTGTTCCTGCCCTTAATCCTCTGTACCTTCCCTGTTCTGTGTCAAAGGATTCTGCGAAAGCAAAAGAATCTTTTTGCCATGATATAAGCCCAATCCCTGATTCTATTGCCTGGCGCAACAAATCGGCTGACGAGAGCTTTGGCAAATAAAGGTACTTGGCGAAGTCTTCCCTTAATTGCCTAACTGGTATATTATCACCTCTCCAAAGTGGAACCCGGTTTAAATTGATTCGCAATTCTGATGAAGCAAAATCGCTGTATAATTGACTTTGAGAGATAAGTTTCTTAATAACTCGAGTAAGATAAGCTTCCTGATTAGAGCCATTCATTTTGGATTCATCCCACAAAACTTCAGAATTACCTGATTCCTGATAGGGTGTTAAAATCCATACAAATGTTTCGGGTAATCTTGATTTAATTGTATCTATTCCTGTCTTTCGTTTTCCTTCAGCGTGATTTGACTGGAATACATCAAGGTTTAAAGCAATTTTATCCTCAACAATAGATTTCCAAGCTAAATATGAGCGTACTGCTTGTTTTAGTTCCTCCAACCTAGTCTTGTCTGGTGAAAGAAATATAAGAGTATTTCTGTATAGACGTTGAGAACTTCCTTTTGTACTAAGGATTTCTTTTGCTTTTTGAAATGCTGGACTATCCCCATCTCTTGAAATATGCTGATAATTTATACCTAAAACTACCAACTTCATTTCCATATCATCCGGAATATCGTTTGAAGATTGAGGCATGAAATGAATGCGTGATAATTGAACTTTTGATGATATTAATTGCTGCGTTAATAAAGACATAATTTCATCTTCAACCTTATCTCCCAAATGAACTGCTCTCTCTTCAGCAGTTCGGTTAACATTATTTTGCGTACTTCACTACTGTCCACTTACTTTTTACCCTCCCTTATTATCAAAGTATTTGAAATTTGAATCTCAATATATTCTACAAAAAATAAAAAAGGAAAGCAAGGTAGGCGGGTCGCCCACAAAGCCAGCCCGCAAAGTTTTTTCAAGGTCGCGCCCTTCGGGTTTTGTCGTTTTTTTTGATATTCTTTTTTAATTTTTCAAGGCATCAAATAAAACGCCAAAAACCTTGACAAAACACATCGCCCCGCCTGTTAAAGTGCTTTCTTTTTTCTTTTTTTTCTCGTTTTTTTCTTTCTTCTTTTGAAAATATATGTGTGCGAAGCGCAGCGAGCAAAATTTCAAATTGCAAGTGCTATGCATAAATTTATCGTTAAATCATCAACTTCAAAAGAAGAAATCCTGAAACCACATTTCTTCGCATTAAGTAAGGGCATGAATTCTGGCAAGCCTCTTTTATCGCCTTGTCCGAATTGCTTTAAAATTGAAACCGAGACCGAAGAATTCAAAGAATCATTGTATTGGATATCATTCGCACTTTGGAGAGTTAAGGCTTTTCACCCATATTTAATCGGATCGGTCATTCCTTATATCCGCATTGGAGATTATAAACAGCTTATTTGCGAAAAAGTAGAAGTAGTAAAATCAAGTCCGGCAGAGTTCGCAGAAACGGTAAAACAATTACGTTTTATCGAATTGAAAGAAAAACAGTTTAAAGAAAATCTTAAACTAATTCAGGAGCGTAAACAGGCTTATGTTTACAGGTATTTCAACAAAAAGTGTTAAGGTATTTAAATTAAAAATTTTAAATTTATCTATTATTTTAAAAGCTTTAATTATGGCTGACTTTGACATTGCATTGCAAAATACACTTAAAAATGAAGGTGGATATGTTTTCGACAAATCCGATCCTGGCGGTGAAACTTATAAAGGTATTGCCCGAAAAATGAATGGGGGATGGGTTGGCTGGAAAATAATTGATTTGTTAAAAAAGCAACCCAATTTTCCTGCAAATCTTGAAATTAACATCCAATTGCAAAATGCTGTAAATGCATTTTACAAGTCGAATTATTGGGATATTATAAAAGGTGGTAATTTAAATAATCAAGTTGTCGCAAATTCTATTTTTGACTTTGCTGTAAATGCTGGTGTCAGTACGAGTGCTTCATTAGCTCAAAATATTGTCGGTGCATCAAATGATGGTATTATTGGACTGGCTACAATTGCAAGTATAAACAAATTCAATCCTGATCATTTTTTAGCATCATTCACAGTCGCTAAAATATCCAGGTACATAAGTATAATTAAAAACCGGCCTTCTAGTCAAAAATATTTTTTTGGCTGGGTTTGCAGGGCTTTAGGTGAGAATGGTTAAAAAACAAAAGGCTTCCCAATTCTGAGAAGCCTTTGTTAATTGAATGAGCATTGATTTACTCACCAACTACGGCCACTTGACTAACTGCTGTCATTACAGTTCCTGCAGCTATCAAATACCCTGCAATTGATATAAGTATAACTGGCATAGCTGGTGCCGCCAAAATTGCGCCGCCTGCTGCTGCTAATGACAAACCAACAGTCCTGAAAATCTTAAATATTTTCGGCGTTGGTGCTGTTAATCGCTGTACAACGGATAAATTATTTTGTTCCATTCTTAAAGTTTTTAAAAATGAATGTTTCAACATGGTTAAGCCTCTTTTCAAGGAATTCTATTTTCTGGTTCATCAGTTCAATTAATCCTTTGAATTCGGTTTTTATAAGAGAGGTAGTGGTTTTCACTTCAGCAAGGTCCATTCTCAACACGTTTAAAATCTCCATGCAATTGCTTGGTGAAAAATGCCACTACCGAAAGTAGCATCGAAATAATAATCCCGAATACCTGGAACTCATTCATAGCTTATCCCACATTTACAATTGACAAAGTGTTGTAATTGCCATTTTTCAATGGATATTGAACACCATTCATAAGCTGGAAGAATTCAATTTTCAAAAGGCAAACATTAATGCCAGCCCCTGCAGGTAAAGCATTAGGAGTTAAAACCACTGCATTTGTGTTCAGGTCAATTGGCAGGTTTTCAACATTGGATATTTGCAAATCCGATGTGCCATTTGCAAAATCAATATTGGCCATTGCTCCGGTTATGCTCAAATGAGTTGCCCCCGATGGGTAAGCAATATCTTTTTGAGGTACCAGGTTATTAATTGTAATAACCCCGGTTGCAGGGTCTACAGCAAAAGCTTTAAACAAAACACCGCTCAATACAGAATTTGCATTGAAGTTAAATCCGTTCAAAAGAGCTTTACCATCAGGTGTTGCTAAACCAATTGAGGGTTGACGTTCACCTCTTGCACTGGTTGTGTCCATGCCAAGTTCGCTCATCATCAATTGTGTCACCCTCGATGTAACATAAGTATCCGATGCATCAAGCATCAAACTTCGGAGTGCATCCCTGAGAAATTTACCTGTGGATCCTGCCAAACCAAATTCAGCATTATTTTCACGGGTACGCTGATAATTGGGATCATTAGCAATTTTATCAGCTGATACACTGCTTTTTTCTTTAACAAGGTAATCCCCATCCTTTTTGTAGAAGGTCATTCCACCCATGGTTCCTTCAATTTTTAAAATTCCTTTTTGTAGTGCCATTGTCTTAAATTTTTTAGTTAAATAAATGATAATAGACAATATTATAAAGGATTCGCAGTCAATCCTATGGGTGAGTTCCGCTTTTGCCTTAAATTGCAGTATAAGGACTTATTATGCAGTGTTACAAGTCAATATAAAGCATTTATATTTGTGTCAGTATAATATTTTATTCTTGTTAAAGCCGTATTAAAGTCATGGATGAAAGTAAAATGACGAAATTAGAAGCAAAACGCATCTGCATATACCCAAAGGACGTCCAACTCCTTACAGGTAAGAGCGAACGTTCAGCCCGTAAAATAATAGCCAGGCTAAAACTTATACATTCAAAAAACAAGCACCAACTGGTATCTGTAAAAGAATTTTGTGATTATATCGGGTTGGAAGAAATGGAGGTTAAAAAGCTCTTAATTTAAAGTATTAAAAATATTGTTACAATATAGACAGCATAAGCAAACACAGTGAATTTAGATGTTTCCTCATTTGTTGTACCTATGTTGTACCTGTCAAATAAAAAACCCTTGTTATGTCAATCATATCAAGGGTTTCGTGTTTATAAAAGTGATCCAGCTGGGATTCGAACCCAGCACCCATCCTTAAAAGGGATGTGCTCTACCTACTGAGCTACTGAATCGGCCATTTTTTAAGTGGCGCAAAGATATAGAGCTTTTTCTTTTTTCAAAAACATATCTACTTTTTTTTTGAAAAAAAACAAAACCGTTCATATATAAGATGTTCCATGATAAGAAAGTAAAATAAAATTGATGTTTCCGTGCTAATTATTTATAACATTTTTAATTTGACAACTTGCAAAAACATCCTGACTTTATAATTTAGAATGTCCAACAGAATGCGCTAACAGTATTTTCTGTTCTGGCCTTAGTTTGAGTTTGGGAATTAATGCTTCGCGTTTGACAGTGCCCCTGGCGCCAGTGGCCAGTCCCTCTGATGTACAATACAAATATGTGTTTTGTGAAATATATCCGCAGTCGATGTTTGCTGATTTCAACTTTCCCTCTTGGGTATCTTCACTTCTTTTTGCCAGATCTGCAACAAAAATCAATTGCACTGGTGCATCGGCAAATATTTGCTCGGCAGCTACACTACGAAGATCTTCCTGTGTAATTAAATTGAGATTATTATTTTGGGCATCATACACATAAGTTCCTCTTTTTAGTAGAACATAAATATCAATTTCCTGTTTATTATTAGCCGACGGCGCTGTTCTTTTGCCATCCGACCGATTGGTACCAAACGAAGCCCATAACAAATTAGATAGTTGCAGTAATGTAATGTTTGTTGTATCGAAAAACCTGACAGTAGCCCTTTTCGACAATGCTTCCATTAGTGGCATGCCACCTGTTTTCTTAGGTTCCGGAAGTTTAAGTGTTTGACCAATTAAGAAATAACTGGTAAATAATGAGATTAATAGAAAGCTAATTTTTTTCATTTTTATTAAGTTTTAATTGTAAATAAATTAAACTACAAAAAACAAAACCATGTATGCTTCAAATATAATATTTTACAATAATGCTTATTTATATTACAAAATTAGTTTGAAAAATTATTATTACCGAAAAATTTTGAATTAGCTTATAACTTGGTTATTCTTGCAAGTCAAACCAATATTTGATAAAATGATTTCTTGTGATATTCAATTGCGGGTACGTTATGGTGAAACTGACAGAATGGGATATGCATATTATGGTAATTATCCATTGTATTACGAAGTTGGCCGGACTGAGTTGTTAAGGCAATTTGGGCTTACTTATAAAGAAATAGAAGATAATGGTATTTTGCTGCCTGTTTCTGAATTGCATGTCGATTATGCATTTCCGGCACTTTATGATGAACTTCTTACTTTAAGGACTTCTGTAAAAGAAAAACCAGGGGTAAAAATTAAATTTTATTACGAAGTTTTTAATTCGAAAAATATATTAATAAACACTGCAACCACAACATTGGTATTCGTCAATTTAAAATCGAGAAAACCTTGCCGGCCTCCAGAAAATTTTATGAAAAGAATTGAAGGTTTTTTCAATAATTTATAATAATAAAGACTTGCATTTTATACATTTGTTATTCTGCATTCAGAATTTAAATAAATATCAGGTCGATGAACATGCATAGAAATAAAATATTGACATTTCTTTTTTCCCTTGTTTTCTTTTTTCTTCAAACTAATGCCCAGGATTATTCGACAAAATCTAAAAAATCGATCAAGTTTTATGAAGAGGCTTCTCAAAAGATGCAGGCCCGTGAATACTATGATGCAATAACAATTTTGACTAAGGTCACAAAAACTGATGTTACTTTTGTTGAAGCATGGCTGCTTATGTCCGATGCTTATGACATAATTGGGAATAAAGAAAAAGAAGTTGAATGTTGCCAGTATGCAATTAAAAATGGTGGTGGAAAATACCCGGTTGTTTACTTCTTTTTATGTCAGTCTTTTTACATGATGGGAAAATATCAGGAAGCATTGTCAAATGCAAGTATATTTTTAGAGAAAAAGCAATTTACAATAAATCAAAAAAAGATAACAGATAAAATTATTACCGACTGCAAATTTGCAATCAATGCAATACAACACCCTGTTCCTTTTAAACCGATAGATTTAGGTTCAAATATCAATACTAAATATGATGAGTACTGGCCAAGCATTTCTGCCGATGGGGAAATGCTGGTATTCACCAGGCTAGTTCCAAAAAATGAAAATAGCCCAAAAGTTTATGGCAACCGACAAGAAGATATATTTTATAGTGTTTTAAAGGACAGCAATTGGCAAAAAGCCGAAGCAATTGGTTTTCCAATTAACACTCCGGACAATGAAGGGGCACAATTCATAACAAGCGATGGAAGAAAGATGTATTTTACTGCATGTAATCGTCCGGACGGCAAAGGCAAATGCGATATTTATATTTCCGAAAAACTTGAAAAAGGCTGGTCTGTTCCGGTTAACCTTGGAGAACCTATAAATTCTTCTTATTCAGAAAAACAGCCTTCCCTGTCTTCTGACGGGAGCGAACTCTATTTTGCAAGTGACAGGCCGGGAGGAAAAGGTAATTTAGATATTTGGGTTTCAACATTGGATGAGAAAGGCAAATGGTCAAAACCAGTCAATTTAGGCGATAGCATTAACACGCCAGGTGATGAACAATCTCCATTTATCCATCCTGATAACCATACATTATATTTTTCTTCAAATGGCTGGCCCGGGATGGGAGGAAACGATTTGTACATCAGCAGGCGTGATGACAAAATGGATTGGTCATCACCAAAAAATCTTGGTTACCCTATAAATACATTTGCCGATGAAGTTGGTCTAATTGTAAATGCAAAAGGCGACCGGGCGTATTTCGCTTCAAACCGTGATTCAGCAAAAGGACGGGATATTTATGAATTTGAATTATACACTGAGGCAAGGCCAATTCTGGTATCCTATTTTAAAGGAAAAGTTTTTGACTCGGAAACGAAAGCACCAATTGATGCAAAATTTGAACTCATCGATTTGAAATCTGCCAAAACAATTAACCAGGCAACGGCTGATAAGTTTAATGGTGAATTTTTAGTCTGCATCCCTACTGATAAAGATTACGCATTGAATGTTTCGAAAGATGGATATTTATTTTATTCGGAAAACTTCACACTTACAGGAGTTAGCGATAAATCGAAACCTTTTATTAAGGACATTCCATTAGAATCGGTTAAAGAAGGGAATAAGATTGTTTTAAAAAATATCTTCTTTGAAACAAATTCTTTTGAACTAAAAAAAGAGTCGACAGTTGAATTAGCCAGACTGATTAAGTTTCTTAATGAAAATGCTTCCATAAAAATCGAAATAGGAGGGCATACTGACAATATTGGAAGTGATGAAACAAATCTAAAACTAAGTGAAAACAGGGCAAAAAACGTAGTTGAATATTTAGTTTCAAATGGGATTGTGAGATCAAGATTATCAGCAAAAGGCTATGGCAAAACTCAACCCGTTGCTGATAATATTAATGAAGAAGGCCGTTCACTTAATCGTAGGACAGAATTTAAAATTATAAAGAATTGAATTATTTTTATCTTTGAATTAGAGATGCAATAAATTGTCTTAATTTTATTCATTATATATAACATTCTGTTAAATGTAATATAGTGAACGAATGTTTAAAATTTCTAAACCATGAAATGTTTCCGGTATATTATAGTTTTTCTTTTCCCGATAATAATTCTCTGCAATATTTTCAGTAACAGTTTTGCACATTCAAAAGATTATGGAGAAAATTTCACAACAATTTGCAAAATTGATGCAACACCAGTAAAAAACCAGGGTAAATCTTTCACTTGTTGGAGTTATACCGTTATTTCAATGATAGAATCAGAGTTGTTGGCTTCAGGAAAAGGTGAATATAATTTGTCTGAAATGTTCGTTGTTTATCAGGCTTATTTAGAAAAAGCAGAACATTTTGTCAGGATGCACGGAACAGTTGGATTTGGTGGTGGTGAGATATTCTCATGGTGGGATGGAGTAAAGATCATTGCTGCAGCAACAATTACGTATTCTTATTTCCAGCGAATGAAGATGCACTAATCATTATATTCGGCGGATGATTAGTAAGTATTGAACATTGTTTTATTAGGATGCAGGAGTATTTATGGATCGAAGAACCTTCTTTAGAAAAAGCTTTGGTGCCTCTGTTGTCGTTGGTGCTGCGCTTACGGGCAAATATGAAAATCTGTTTGCAACCGCTTATGATTCCGCAAATGTTCCGTTTGATTTGGTGGCAGTTAAGGGCGGTGAGCCGGATGTAATGTTGCAAAAGGGGATGGAAGCGCTGGGAGGGATTCGCACCTTTGTCAAGAAAGGACAAAAAGTAGTAATCAAGCCGAATATTGGATGGGACGTCAGCCCAGAACGCGCAGGCAACACAAATCCAAAGTTGATAGCGGAAATTGTTAGTCAATGCCGCAATGCCGGAGCAAGCGAAGTTTATGTGCTTGATCATACATGCGATAATTGGCAGCGGTGTTATAAAAACAGCGGGATAGAATCAGCAGTAAAAGAAGCAGGCGGGAAGGTTGCGCCGGCTCATACTGAAAGTTATTATCATGAAGTTTCAATCCCAAACGGAAAGAGTCTTACTAAAGCAAAAGAACACGAACTCATACTCGGGGCAGATGTTTTTATTAACGTCCCGGTACTTAAATGCCATGATGGTACCAGGATGACAATTACTATGAAAAATCTCATGGGAAATGTCTGGGATCGTGGTATCTGGCATCGCACTGATTTACATCAATGTATTGCAGACTTTGCAACATACCGCAAGCCGACACTTAATATTGTTGATGCTTACAATGTGATGAAACGAAATGGGCCTCGCGGTGTTTCTATAGAAGACTTGGTATCGATGAAATCTCTGCTCATTTCTACAGATGTGGTAGCTATTGATACTGCTGCAACAAAACTATTTGGTATGAATCCATCCGATGTCCGTTATATTCAGCTTGCCGCCGATCAGAAAGTCGGCAGGATGGATTTGGAGAATCTCCGCATCAAGCGAATAACAGTTTGAGGTGATTTGTTGCAGTGGCTGAAAAAAATTCGTGTTATTATTGCTGCAGGGTTCTTTTTCGCAATAAGTTTCCTCTATCTTGATTTTGGCAATATCTCTTCTTCAGGATTGCATACATTTCTTGCCTCATTGCAACTTGCGCCCTCTTTGACCCCCCTGGGCCGCCGGGTGGTCCCCTTGGATCCGCCCCACCTACCACCTTGGCCGCCCGCGCCGCCCTCGGCACTGCGCGGC
>CAVSGB010000035.1:0-23934 GCA_963726845.1 uncultured Bacteroidota bacterium
CAACCGACTGGGGATGGACATGGGCACCTGCTGATCAGAAGAAGCTTCATCCTAAATATGTTCCCATGTACCGTTATGCCAGAGATATAATTGGTTGTTTGAATAACTGGGTTGATGGTTGGGTAGACTGGAACATGGTTTTAGACAGGCAAGGTGGCCCAAATTGGTTTAAAAACTGGTGTGTTGCGCCTGTAATCGTTGATCCGGAGAAGGATGAAGTTTACTTTACGCCTTTGTATTATATATTGGCACATTTTAGTAAATTTATTAGACCCGGAGCTATACGCATTGGATTTGAAAACACGGATCCATCATTAATGCTAACTGCCGAAAAAATCCTGACGAGCCTATTGCTGTCGAAATTTTAAACATGAACCCGGAATCAAAAAATATAAAGCTTTCACTCGGTGATCGTTCGGTTGAAGTTAAGATAAACGCTCAGGCAATACAAACAATCATAGTTGCGCCTTAAATTTTGGCCTTGAACCAGGAAAATTGAAAAATATGAGAATAATGATTCTGTTAGCAGCCATTTTCATTTTATGAGGCTGTTTAAAATCTATATATTTAAACTACTCCTAATAAGCATTTTTATTGAGACTGTCTTCTAAAAGACCAGTATGCCTGAAATTGACAGCCTCTTCTAATAAGGCAGGGAAAGTACCAAGAAAAATATAATTTCTCGGTAGTTGGGGTAAGGTTATGATTGGATTCTGCATCCGAAACAGGTATCTTTATCAACTATTAAACACACGAATTAATTGACGCGTTTGTATGAAGATACTGACATTTTTAGTTGGTTTAATCATAATGTCTTACTTTATTCTGCAGGTTCAGGCAAATAATAAAACTGATTCACTTTTATTGCTTATCAAATCAGAAAAAGAGGACACAAGTAAAGTAAATATCCTCAACGATGTTGCGAGGAAAATAATGTACGCCAATCCGGATTCCTCTATATTACTCTCAAATCATGCACTTGACATTATTAATAAGACAAATAACCTGCCTGAATTTTGGAAAGCATATTTAAAGAGTCAATGTTTAAAGAATTTAGCAACATTTCAATACTTAAAAGGTAATTATACAAGATCTCTTGATTTTTATTTAAAGTCACTTGCAATTTTGGAAAAGTCAGAAAATGTTTTCGAGCCCAATTATACAGCTAAAACAGAAGGCCTTAAATCAAAGATTTTAAGTAACATTGGCGCTCTATACGATGAACAGGAAGAATATCAAAAAGCATTGGATTATTACTTCAAAGCATTAAAAATTGTTGAAGTAATAAAAAATAAAGATGAAGCTGCAAGTTATCTGCCAGGTAACATTGGGGTTACTTATAAAAACATAGCTGGCACAACCCCAAAGACAATAGGAAATTTTCATAAAATAGATTCATTATTTCAAAAGGCATTGAACTTTTTTTTAGTGAATTGAAAATTGATAAAGAATCTGGAAACAAAGATATTCTTGGCACCTGGATTGGGGACATTGGATTGGTTTATTATGAACGGGGTGAAAAAAATAAAGCACTGGATTATTATTTAAAAGCATTGAATCTGGATGAAGAAACTGGAAATAAAAACAATACTGCAACTTGGCTTGGGTGTATAGGTAAAGTGTATACAGATCAAAAAAAATATAAAGATGCTTTTAATTATCTCTATCATTCTATAGCAATTTCTAAAAGCATAAGTTCTATGGATGAAATTGAATTACGTTATGAATGTTTAAGCAGACTTTATGAAAAATCTGATATACCATTGCCCGACACGATCGGAGGCAAGCTTTTAAACATTGAACAGATGCGACTTCGTTCTTTATATTATTATAAACGGTCTATTGAGATCCGCGATACTCTTTTCAGCCAGGAAAATAAAAAACAGCTGGTTCAAAAAGAAATGAACTATGAGTTTGAAAAGAAAGAAGCCTTTACAAAAGCTGAACACGACAAACAAATAGCCATTGCAGAGGCAGAAAACAAAAAGCAAAAAATAGTAATTACGTTCGTGCTATTTGGTTTGCTTGTAGTTATTGCATTTGCAGCTTTTATTTCCCGTACGCTTCACATAACCCGAAAGCAAAAGCAAATTATCGAACAGCAAAAGAAATTAGTAGACGAGGCCAACGAAGAACTCAATCAACAGAACGAAGAAATTGCTTCGCAACGTGATGAGATTGAAAATCAGCGCAATACTGTTACAAAGCAGAAAATACAGATTGAAAATATACATTTACAATTAACCCAAAGCGTCGATTATGCTACCAGGATCCAAAAGGTAATTCTTCCAGATCTTGATAGGTTACATCCATGCCTGGCAGATCATTTTGTCCTGTACAGGCCAAAAGATAAGGTAAGTGGCGATTTTTACTGGTGTGCTGACATTGAAAATAATTTAATTATTTCAGTTGTCGACTGCACAGGGCATGGAGTCCCGGGCGCTTTTATGAGCATGTTGGGAACAACATTGTTGCACGAGATTGTGGAAAAGGAAAATAATACCAACCCTGCAAATATCCTGGAGCGATTAAGGGATGAAGTCGTTCATGCTTTAAAGCAAGGTATTGGTCAAAATAAACAGAAAGACGGCATGGACATGTCGCTCATAGTTATAAATAAATCTACATTAGAAATGCTATATGCAGGAGCAAATAATCCTGTATACATAATAAAACCAAAAACCAAAATTGATGAAGCTGAACTGATTGAAATTAAACCAGACAATATGCCTATTGCTATTTATGAAAAGATGGAACCATTTACCAATCAGGTATATAAATTACAAAAAGGTGATAGGTTATATTTAATGAGCGACGGATATGAAAACCAGTTTGGAGGAGAAAAATATAAAAAATTTACTTCAAAACGTTTGAAAGAATTACTACTTAGAATTAACGAAAAGCCAATGGTTGAACAACATGATATTTTGAAAAAGAATATCATTGAATGGATGAATGGTGAAACTCAAATGGATGATATTACTATATTGGGCATAAAAATTTAGTTTGATTATTTACAAAAGAATAATGCTTGGTGTTTAATCCCAGTTTATATTATTCCAAAAAATATTATTTAAAAAAAACTTTGGTTGAATGACAGTTAAAGTGCCAGCAGTTGGATAATATTTCTTTGGTTGGACTGAGGGCATAAAAAACAGGCCTCAAAGGTTTTGAAAACCTTTGAGGTCTCATATTATATAATCTTTTTTATTTTTGAAGGCTTTATAAACGATGCTCAGATTTTATTGCCCCGAACATCGAATATCGAACCTCGAAATTCATTTACCTCTGTTTTACCAACAACAGGCTTTTAGCAGTTCCTCCAGATGTTTTTAATTGCAGCAGGTAACTCCCGGTTTCAACAGCCCTTGCATCCCAGTTTATGGTATATGTTCCCTTGTCCTGGGTCGTTTTCACTATCGTTTTAACCTTCCGCCCGCTGAAGTCATATAATGCCAGTTCCAAGGTTGTGCGTTCTGCCAGTTCGTAACTTATCGTTGCTGAATTGTTAAATGGGTTCGGATACACGCCCAGGTTGTTGCCCTGTTGCAACGTGCCACTTGCCAATGTGCCCGTTGTTGTCTGTACTTGCTTCGCATGCTGTATCTGTCTGCCCCGTTACATCGTCCACCGCTATATAGCATACTGTGCATTGGCCAGCATTATCGTACACGTATGAATTGGCGAGTGGTGGTCGTATCTATGCTGCCATCGCCAAAATCCCATTTCAACCTCGACTGGTCGCCCAACCCTGCACCGACAAAGTCGACCGGGTAGCCTCCCGCCTTTGCATTGTATGCCTCCGGATCGTACCCAAAGCCTACTTTCAACCCCTTGTTTTCGTTAATGCTTAATAGCTTGTATGTCTTGCTTGTACATTTTGAAGTTGTGTTTGTTATTTGTAATGATACAAGGTAATAATTGTCCGTTGTGTAGGTGTGCAGCGGGTTTTGTACCGTCCCCGTTCCTTTGTCGCCAAAATTCCATGCCCAATTGTTCGGGTTGCCCAATGACTTGTCTACAAAGGTCGTCGCCCTGGTCGTATCGTTGATGATAAAGGCAAAGTCCGCTTCGCAACTGGCCGCTGACCCGGTCGAAAAACCAACCTTCTTGCAACTTATATCGGAGTTGCCATTCTCATCGATAACTAGCAAACATACATTGTAATAGCCTGACTTGTTATATGGGTGTACCGGGTTTTCCAGCTTCGATATGGGCTGCCCGTCGCCAAAGTTCCAAATATAGTATTGTATTGCACCTTTAGACTGGTCGGTAAAGGTAACTTGCTTCTTTACCGTATCTGCAACATACGTGAACCCCGACTTAATGCCAGTGCCCGGGTTACCTACCATGATGTCCGATTCGTTATAGTCCATGCATGGCCCTGTCTTATTGTAATTGCTGAGTGAAACAGTATAATAGCCTGGCTTCTGGTAGTGGTACGACGGGTTGTGCACTGTCGATACTCCACCATCGCCAAAATTCCACAACACACTGTTCTGCTCTATTAACATATTTTCTATGAAATATGCTGTATTGAGTGAATCTACATAATACGTAAACCCTGCATTGCACGTTACCGAACCAACTTCTACTGACTGGATGGTATTGTCCACACATCCAAAGTTACTGGTGGCAACGGTCAACGATACCTGGTAATTGCCGGCCTTGCCGAATGTATGTACCGGCGATACCGCGGTCGTACTGCTGCCGTCGTTGAAGTCCCAGTAATACGATGGCGATAAACCTGTTGAATTGTTCGTAAAGCTCGTTTTCAACGAACCTGCACTCACAACGTAGTCAAAATCGGCATGGCATGGGGCCTGCCCAACTTCTATCATCTCAAAATAATTGTCGGCACATTTGTTCGTAGCATTGCTTACCGTGAGGCTTATCAGGTAGAACCCTGCCTCGCTGAAGGTATGTACCGGATCCTTTTGTGTCGATGTCATGTCATCACCAAAATTCCAGTACCACCGTGCCACACCACCTGCCGAGTTATCCTTTAGCCTTATGGTAAGGTTGGTGACATCATAGCTATAACCTGCGGTAATATTACACGGCACAGAACCGGCAATTACATTCTTGCACATCTTATCGGTAATGCCCAGCTTGTTGTCAAGTATGGTCAAACAAACATTATACGTGCCTGCATTCTTGTATGCGTGTGTCCCTCCTTTGCCTGTCCCCGACATGCCATCGCCATACCGCCAGTAATAACTTGTCGCATTGATCGTGGTCGACTGGTCGGTAAAGGTTATTACGTTGGCCGAGTCCGTGTAACTAAAGTTGGCCATGATGCCTTTTACGCTATAGGGTATTATGTTCGACGAATCGGAATAACATCCGTTGCTAAGTATTTTGTCATAATAATTCCCGTCAACCTTGGCAACAAATGTTTGATTGGTCGAATCGGTATATGCCCCCCACGATGCCTCGAACCACTGGTTGCCAGTGGCGATATTCGAGGTCAGGATATTGCCGACATATGTTACTGTCGGCGCTGAAGGCTTTGGATTGACCGTCAAATTGGTCGTTACAATGCTGTCGCAACCATTAACAGTTTTCAGATTTTCAATATAAGTCCCGGCGATAGTATGACCTTTATAACTTTCGCCTTTACAAATAACAATATTGTCAGTGCGGTTAAAAACAGGGTTTATTGTTACCAGTGTTGTTTCAGTCACTACACCGCAACCTCCTGATTCTGGCAAAGAATAAGTAACTGTATAAGTGCCTGATGTACTTGTGCCCGGTGTGATAGCTCCTGTTACAGCATCGATCGCTAAACCTGTAGTCGAGGAATAGCTACCACCTGAAGTACCTGTCTCTGTTACACTTTGTGCAGCTGAAATACTGCTGCAGAAAGGACTCCCGGTATAACTTATTGTGGCAACCGGTAAAGCAGTTATGGTTATCGTGCCGGTGGCTGTTATTGTACCACAGCCGCCTGTCAAGCTTACCGTGTAGTTAAATATCCCCGGTACTGTCGGTGTGCCGCTTATCGTTACCTTATTCCCTGCCCAGGCGCCTGTTATGCCCGTCGGTAAACCGGTGACGGTTGCACCTGTTGCTCCTGTGGTCGCATACGTGATATTCGTTATCGCCGTGTTAATGCAGCTTGTCTGTGCATCCGTGCCTGCTGCTGAGGTCAGAATTACCGTATTGTTCGATGTTACGGTAATCGTGCCGGTGGCTTTTATTGTACCACAGCCGCCTGTCAAGCTTATCGTGTAGTTAAATATCCCCGGTACTGTCGGTGTGCCGCTGATTGTTACTACATTCCCAGCCCAGGCGCCTGTTACGCCCGTTGGTAAACCGGTGACTGTTGCACCTGTTGCTCCTGTAGTCGCATACGTGATATTCGTTATCGCCGTGTTAATGCAACTTGTCTGTGCATCCGTGCCTGCTGCTGAGGTCAGAATTACCGTATTGTTCGATGTTACGGTAATCGTGCCGGTGGCTTTTATTGTACCACAGCCGCCTGTCAAGCTTATCGTGTAGTTAAATATCCCCGGTACTGTCGGTGTGCCGCTGATTGTTACTACATTCCCAGCCCAGGCGCCTGTTACGCCCGTTGGTAAACCGGTGACTGTTGCACCTGTTGCTCCTGTAGTCGCATACGTGATATTCGTTATCGCCGTGTTAATGCAACTTGTCTGTGCATCCGTGCCTGCTGCTGAGGTCAGAATTACCGTATTGTTCGATGTTACGGTAATCGTGCCGGTGGCTTTTATTGTACCACAGCCGCCTGTCAAGCTTATCGTGTAGTTAAATATCCCCGGTACTGTCGGTGTGCCGCTGATTGTTACTACATTCCCAGCCCAGGCGCCTGTTACGCCCGTTGGTAAACCGGTGACTGTTGCACCTGTTGCTCCTGTAGTCGCATACGTGATATTCGTTATCGCCGTGTTAATGCAACTTGTCTGTGCATCCGTGCCTGCTGCTGAGGTCAGAATTACCGTATTGTTCGATGTTACGGTAATCGCCCCAGTTGCTGTAATCGTCCCACAACCGCCTGTCAAGCTTACCGTATAATTAAATATCCCCGGTACTGTCGGTGTGCCGCTTATCGTGACTACATTACCAGCCCAGGCGCCTGTTACGCCCGTTGGTAAACCGGTGACTGTTGCCCCCGTTGCACCTGTAGTCGCGTACGCGATATTCGTTATCGCCGTGTTGATACAGCTTGTCTGTGCATCAGTGCCAACTGCTGAGGTCAGGGTTACCGTATTGTTCGATGTTACGGTAATCGTACCGGTGGCTGTAATCATCCCACAACCGCCTGTCAAGCTTACTGTATAATTAAATATCCCCGGTACTGTCGGTGTGCTGCTGATTGTTACTATATTTCCTGCCCAGGCGCCTGTTACGCCTGTCGGTAAACCCGTGACTGTTGCACCCGTTGCACCTGTGGTTGCATAGGTGATATTCGTTATCGCCGTGTTGATACAGCTTGTCTGTGCATCGGTGCCAACTGCTGAGGTCAGGGTTACCGTATTGTTCGATGTTACGGTAATCGTACCGGTGGCTGTAATCATCCCACAACCGCCTGTCAAGCTTACTGTATAATTAAATATCCCCGGTACTGTCGGTGTGCCGCTGATTGTTACTATATTTCCTGCCCAGGCGCCTGTTACGCCTGTCGGTAAACCCGTGACTGTTGCACCCGTTGCACCTGTGGTTGCATAGGTGATATTCGTTATCGCCGTGTTGATACAGCTTGTCTGTGCATCGGTGCCAACTGCTGAGGTCAGGGTTACCGTATTGTTCGATGTTACGGTAATCGTCCCAGTTGCTGTAATCGTCCCACAACCGCCTGTCAAGCTTACTGTGTAATTAAATATCCCCGGTACTGTCGGTGTGCCGCTTATCGTTACCATATTCCCTGCCCATGCGCCTGTTACGCCAGTCGGTAAACCCGTGACGGTTGCCCCCGTTGCACCTGTAGTCGCGTACGCGATATTCGTTATCGCCGTGTTGATACAGCTTGTCTGTGCATCGGTGCCAACTGCTGAGGTCAGGGTTACTGTATTGTTCGATGTTACGGTAATCGTCCCAGTTGCTGTAATCGTCCCACAACCGCCTGTCAAGCTTACCGTATAATTAAATATCCCCGGTACTGTCGGTGTGCCGCTGATTGTTACTATATTTCCTGCCCAGGCGCCTGTTACGCCTGTCGGTAAACCCGTGACTGTTGCACCCGTTGCACCTGTGGTTGCATAGGTGATATTCGTTATCGCCGTGTTGATACAGCTTGTCTGTGCATCGGTGCCAACTGCTGAGGTCAGGGTTACCGTATTGTTCGATGTTACGGTAATCGTACCGGTGGCTGTAATCATCCCACAACCGCCTGTCAAGCTTACTGTATAATTAAATATCCCCGGTACTGTCGGTGTGCCGCTGATTGTTACTATATTTCCTGCCCAGGCGCCTGTTACGCCTGTCGGTAAACCCGTGACTGTTGCACCCGTTGCACCTGTGGTTGCATAGGTGATATTCGTTATCGCCGTGTTGATACAGCTTGTCTGTGCATCGGTGCCAACTGCTGAGGTCAGGGTTACCGTATTGTTCGATGTTACGGTAATCGTCCCAGTTGCTGTAATCGTCCCACAACCGCCTGTCAAGCTTACTGTGTAATTAAATATCCCCGGTACTGTCGGTGTGCCGCTTATCGTTACCATATTCCCTGCCCATGCGCCTGTTACGCCAGTCGGTAAACCCGTGACGGTTGCCCCCGTTGCACCTGTAGTCGCGTACGCGATATTCGTTATCGCCGTGTTGATACAGCTTGTCTGTGCATCGGTGCCAACTGCTGAGGTCAGGGTTACTGTATTGTTCGATGTTACGGTAATCGTCCCAGTTGCTGTAATCGTCCCACAACCGCCTGTCAAGCTTACCGTATAATTAAATATCCCCGGTACTGTCGGTGTGCCGCTGATTGTTACTATATTTCCTGCCCAGGTGCCTGTTACGCCTGTCGGTAAACCCGTGACTGTTGCACCCGTTGCACCTGTGGTTGCATAGGTGATATTCGTTATCGCCGTGTTGATACAGCTTGTCTGTTCATCGGTGCCAACTGCTGAGGTCAGGGTTACCGTATTGTTCGATGTTACGGTAATCGTCCCAGTTGCTGTAATCGTCCCACAACCGCCTGTCAAGCTTACTGTATAATTAAATATCCCCGGTACTGTCGGTGTGCCGCTTATCGTAATGGTATTAGCTGCCCAATGTGCTGATACCCCAGCCGGTAAATTGTTTGCCCCGGACACGCCGTCATTTGAGATGCCTGTTGCCCCGGTTGTTGTTATCGTTATGACAGGTGACAAGGCCGTATTGATACACAAGGTTGGTGTACTTGACGGAGAACCTGCTGTATTGGCCGCGGTGACTGTTATCGTACCGTTCGCATTTACTGCACTGCAACCGCCTGTCAATGGGATGCTGTAATTAAATATCCCGCTTGCTGTCGGGGTGCCGCTGATTGTAATGGTATTTGCTGCCCAATGTGCCGATACCCCTGCCGGTAAACTGTTTGCCCCGGACACGCCGTCATTTGTGATGCCTGTTGCCCCGGTTGTTGTTATCGTTATGACAGGTGACAAGGCCGTATTGATACACAAGGTTGGTGTACTTGACGAAGAACCTGCTGTATTGGCCGAAATGACCGTTATCGTACCGGTTGCATTTACTGCACTGCAACCGCCTGTCAATGGGATGCTGTAGTTAAATATCCCTGTTACTGTCGGTGTGCCGCTTATCGTAATGGTATTTGCCGCAAACACTGCTGAAACCCCTGCCGGTAAACCTGTCACGGCTCCTATGCCTGTTGCCCCGGTTGTTGTTATCGTTATGCCGGGTGACAAGACTGTATTGATACACAAGGTTGGTGTACTTGACGGAGAGCCTGCTATATTGGCCGGGGTAACTGTGATCGTGCCTGTCGCACTTACCGTACCACATCCTCCTGTTAATGGGATGCTGTAATTAAACGTCCCACTCGCTGTCGGAGTGCCGCTGATTGTGATGGTATTTGCTGCAAACTCAGCTGAAACTCCAGCCGGTAAACCTGTCGCAGAACCTATGCCTGTGGCCCTGCTGGTGGTATGGGTTATCGCTGTCAGGGTTGTATTGACGCACAAGGTCGGTGTACTTGACGGAGATCCTGCTGTATTGGCTGCGGTGACTGTTATTGTACCAGTGGCATTTACACTGCCACACCCTCCTGTTAAGGGGATGTTGTAATTAAACGTCCCGCTCGCAGTAGGTGTGCCGCTTATCGTAATGGTATTAGCTGCCCAATGTGCTGATACCCCTGCCGGTAAACTGTTTGCCCCAGACACGCCGTCATTTGAGATTCCTGTTGCCCCGGTTGTTGTTATCGTAATGCTGGGCGATAAAGCCGCACTGATACACAAGATTGGTGTACTTGACGGAGAACCTGCTGTATTGGCCAAAATAACTGTTATCGTACCAGTTGCATTCAATGCCCCGCAACCACCTGTTAAGGGTATGCTGTAGTTAAATATCCCGCTTGCTGTCGGTGTGCCGCTGATGGTAATGGTATTAGCTGCCCAATGTGCCGATACCCCTGCCGGTAAACTATTTGCCCCAGGCACGCCGTCATTTGAGATGCCTGTTGCCCCGGTTGTTGTTATCGTTATGACAGGTGACAAGGCCGTATTGATACACAAGGTTGGTGTACTTGACGGAGATCCTGCTGTATTGGCTGCGGTGACTGTTATTGTACCAGTGGCATTTACACTGCCACACCCTCCTGTTAAGGGGATGTTGTAATTAAACGTCCCGCTCGCAGTCGGAGTGCCGCTGATTGTGATGGTATTTGCTGCAAACTCAGCTGAAACTCCAGCCGGTAAACCTGTCGCAGAACCTATGCCTGTGGCCCCGCTGGTGGTATGGGTTATCGCTGTCAGGGTTGTATTGACGCACAAGGTCGGTGTTGATGACGCTGCACTAACTGTATTGTTCGATGTTACGGTTATCGCGCCGGTCGTTGTTATTGTACCGCAACCGCCCGTCAACGTTACTGTGTACGTCATCGCTGCCCCTGCTACCGTCGGTGTGCCGCTTATCGTTACTACATTACTATCCCATGAGCCTGTTATACCCATCGGTAAACCAGTGACTGTTGCCCCTGTTGCACCTATGGTCGCGTACGTGATATTCGTAATTGGCGTGTTAATACAGCTTGTCTGTGCATCGGTGCCTGCTGCTGATGCCAGGGTTATCGTATTGTTCGATGATACGGTTATCGTACCGGTCGTATTTACTGCCCCGCAACCGCCTGTCAAGCTTAATGTGTAGTTAAATATTCCGGAAATTGTTGATATTCCGCTGATTGTTAATACATTACCTACCCAATTCTCTGTTATGTATGCCGGTAAACCAGTGACTGTTGCCCCCGTTGCACCTGTGGTCGCGTACGTGATATTCGTAATTGGCGTGTTAATACAACTTGTCTGGGCATCGGTACCAACTGCTGAGAACCAGGGTTACTGTATTGGCCGGAGCGACCGAAATAGATAAAGGCTGTGAAGGATCGCCGTTTCCACAAATGTTTGTACCTTGTACTGATATGGTTCCATTTGAGGCATTAGTATAATCAACCGTAATATTATTGGTGCCATTACCCGATGCTATTGTTGCACCATCAGGCAGCGACCAGGTGTAGCCTGTCGCATTGGCTGTCGTATTAACAGAATAGGGAACTCCTGTTTGTACCTGGCATACGGCAGTTGGGCCAGATATAGTTTCCGGTTTTGCCGGAGATGTATTTATTGTAATAGGAAAAGGCTCTGATGCAAAACCGTTATTGTCGCAATAGTCTGTGCCTTGTACGGTCAATGTACCACTCGTTGCACCTGAAGCAAAATCAATAGTAATACTATTTGTTGTGCCATTTATAGTAGCCCCTGTACCAGTGTAAATCCATGTATAACCTGTTGCATTGCCTATTGGGACGACGTTATAAGTTAAACCGTTTTGACCTGAGCATACCGATGACTGGCCTTCTATTGCACCTGCTGCATCTGGTGAAGTAGTAGTTAATGTTGCTATATTCGAATTCTGTGAACAATAATAACTACTACCGTATCCAATCGTTACATAACAATAAAAACTTATACCATTCATCCCATTTGTGTTGTCAATTTGCAGGGTCTGTGAATTTCCCGTTAAAGGGTTGTTGTTTAACCAATCTTGTCCGATTGTTTCATTGGACTGCCAATGGTAAAAAATAGAAGACCCTACTGCCATAACAATAAACCCGGCAGGACTACCGTCACAAACTGTTAAACTTTGAGGCTGACCAGTAATGGCCGGAACCTGGATAAGTACAGAATCGGAGGTGGAAGTGCCACAAGCGTTGCTCATTTCGCACCTGTAATACATATTATTAATAAAATTATTATCAGAAAGACCAAAATAATACCATGAACTATTCGAGCCATTTTCAACATCATTAACATCTTGCCAACCGTTAATGCCATTTGGAGAATACTGCCACTGATAAGAACTGGAGCTTGTATTGACATATACATCTCCCCAGCCAGAACAAAAACTATTATTATCTAATACAGGCCCGTCAGTCAGGTTGTTATATGTTGAACTCACGTATAATGTTGCTATATCTGAATATAAAAAATCATTTATTAAGCACCTGAATTGTGTTTGATTAGGATAATTTGTTACATCAGCTATATTAAGTGTTACATCATTATAACCAGATTCGGAAGTTACATTATTCCAAAAGTCGTCACCCGGACTTTTAAACTGCCATTGATAAGAAACTGCACCATCAGAGTTGACAGAAAAGCCAGCCACACCCCCAACTGCTGTACAAACATCAACATCCTGTGGTTGGGCTGTTATCTCAGGCATCGAAATATATATTGAACTTGAATAAACAGTACCGCAATTACTATCATCAATTATTTCACAACGATAAAACTGACCATTTAGTTCTACAGGCAAATTGTCAATTTCTAAATTAGAAGTTTGCGAACCATAGCTGCCAGGGTCAATAATATTATTCCATGTGGAATTATCTGAAGATACCTGCCATTGAAAAGATGAAGCATTATTATCGTTAATTGATAGAATAAGATTATTTGAATTACTTGAAGATATTGGATCAAACTGGGCCAATAATGTGCAAAGTGGCCGGATTGGTAGTTACCGAGCAACCGTCCTCAGTTGTAATGATACACTCTACTTGCATCCCATCTTCTGAAGCATTTCCATTTAAAGTAAGTGTATTTGTATTATCTCCTGAACCATAGTCGCTCCATAAATCGCCCCCTAACCATGTTTGAGAACCGGAATCCCAGAATAACCATTGGTACTGAAGTCCGGCGCCAGAAGCATCAACTGAAAATGAGGGCATATTTCCAAAACATATTGTTTTGTCCTGAGGCGGGGTATTTATTGCAGGCCCTGAATTTACAGCTACTGAAACATTATATTTATCAGAAACACAAGTCCCGTTATCCGCTTCAGCATAAAAATTAGTACTAGTATTAAGGTCTCCGGTTGTGAAATAATTACCTGTACCGATATTATTATAGCCAGCATCATACCAACTTATATTATCTACTTGGTCAGATGCAGCATACAGGGTAACAGGAAATCCTGAACATATTGGATTTGATGAATAGACGTATGCAGAAGTGATGATTGGAATAGTGTTAATAGTAACAGTAACCGGTACAACATCACTTTCTTTATTCAAAGTGCTATTGTATATTGTAACATATAATGTAGTAGTTTCTGTAATTGGAGCAGGGGTATATATAAGACCGGAATACAGGAGGTTATTTCTGTCCATATCGCTGTACCACCTATAAACTTCCCCCGATCCAGCCCCACTCGCAGTAATTGTTCCACTAAAGCTACCACAAGCGGAAATACCTGTTGTTACCGGTAGTCCTTCGAATACAGCCTGCACCGTGTAGTCTGTAACCATGTTAATGGAAATGTTTTCATTTATGCTATCATTCCCGTTTACTATCCATTTCAAGAAAAAGTAACCGGAAGATGGCGTGGCGGTTAAATTTACTACTGTATTACCACTATAAGTCCCTGAAGAAAGGTTTATAGAACCATTGGTCGGCCCGGAAACATTCAGATTGAAACTTTTCTGGCATATTAATATCGGGTAACCACTGTTAATAGGAGTAGTCAAATCAGAAAACCATGGTTTCGGGTCAGATGCGCCACCGGTATTGAGCAATGTAACCATAGTGGCAGATTTCATGGTAAGTTGAGGTTCTGGCGTGCCTCCCACCAGATCGCTTCCCGTATTAATATAATAACAATTTATTGGAATCCCACTATAACCCTCCAGACTACCTATAGTACCTAAACCAGAAATACCTCCAATGTTATAACAATTTTTAAAACCAGATCCACTTGCGTTGTCCCCAACAATTCCACCTGCGTACGTATTGCTTAAAATATTACCTGTGTTATAACAATAGCCAATATTACCACCGCCATACCCACCAGCAATTATGCCTCCACCTGTGTTAGCACTTGTTACATTTCATTTATTATAAGAATACATTATTGTACCTTCTGAATTTTGTTGTCCGGCAATGCCGCCAGCATAATAAGAATTGCCAGTTATAATACCTGAATTATAACAATTGGTTATTAAACCTTCATTATCGCCAGCCAGGCCACCAACAAAACTGTATCCCGAAACAGTAGCATTATTGAAGCAATGGTCTATTTGACCAGAAGAATTTGGAATCTTGTTATATGGGGCAACATTATAATAATTAGAATAGGTAGCATAACTTGAAATTCCACCTACAAAGGAGTTACCAGTAATCGTTCCTGATGCAATACCAAGGTTTTTGACAATTCCATAATTGCCAAGGTAGCCAAACAACCCCACATAATTGGCAGCTGGCTGGTTAATGGTTAAATTGCTTATGGCATGCCCGTTCCCATCGAATGTACCTGTAAACTGATCTGTATAGTTGCCGATAGGAATAAAATTCGAATAGCTGGACATATTTAGATCATTCATCAATATATAAGATGACGACAAGCTATTACGTACCATATTCAATTGATCCGGGGTGTATATCTGGTAAGGGTTAGAAATTGTACCACTACCATTGGCAAACAACCAATCAGCATTAACCCAGTTTGATGATGAACCGGTCAAAGAGAAATTTTGCAGTGTACCGTTAAAAATTCCCATATAATCAGTAAGTGTTGTCACTTCAGAATTGTTACCTCCGGCCGTTCCCTGGTTAAAATTATAGTAAGAAATCAAACCAGATGTAGCAGTCCCTGATAAAGAAGTAAACATAGCATTTTGTATCGCCGTTTGTCCTCTATTAGTATTCCAAATACGGACTTCGTCCATGGAACCATTGAGTAAATCGCGATAATTTGGATGCCCATCCAAAGTATAATGCCACCCACCCATTGTTGGTATATTGCCATAATATTCTGATAGGGTTTCAGTTGTTGGTGAAGTAAATGAACCATCAAGATTTCCGTTTAAATAAAGTTTAAAATTATTTCCCTGCCTGGTCAAAGCATAATGACACCATACCCCCAAATTAATAATTGCATTAGAAGTGTAGGTAACGTGATCTGTATTATGAAAACCCATTTCTATATATGCCTTACTTAAATTATTGTATCCTATCCGGAACCAGTTACCATCTACACCCCAGTTATTACCCCTGTTGGTTAAAAATACTGACAGGTTTTCACTGTTGTTAGGCAAAGCATTGACTTTTGCCCAGAACTCAATTGTAAAGTCATTTGTACCTAAGCTAAAATCCTGGTTTATGTCTATTGCGTCGTCTACCCCATCGAAAGAAAGGCAGTTATTTTGAATGCCATTTTGAGAAATTTTTACTGTCTTATCATTTGCTACACCTGTGCCCGATATAACCAAAGCAGCATTTCGGGTATCGCCGGTAGTGTTTTGTGCTGCCATAATAGTAATTGTTGCATTTCCTGTTCCGGATGCAGGGTTTACATTTACCCATGAGCCAGATTTTGCAACCGACCACGAAGTATTCGATGTTATATCAAATGTAACACTACCAGTTCCAGTTGGGTCAAGTGAAAGTGCATTAGTAGAAACAGAAGTAGTGTAGGTAACACTCGATTTATCGAACCCGGTAACCCAGTTCGAAGTATTCCCGGAAAGCGCAAAATTATTGAGTGTACCATTATAAGTACCCAAAAAATCAAATAGAGTGTTCAATCCGGGATTGTCACCTCCGGCAATTCCCTGGTTAAATTTGTAATACGCTACCATTTCAGACTGAGTGTCAGTATATCCGTTATTCATTGCATTAATAATTTCAACCTGTGATAACGCCATAGAAAAAACAGCCAATTCATCTATCAATCCAGAATATGGGCCCAAATATGTGTAATATCCTGTTTTCGAAATATTATTGTTGTTGGGGGTACCATCAACAATAGAATAGGTAATATTAATTCCATTAATATAAAAGTTAAAAGTGTTGTTTTGCCTTACCACGGCAATATGGTTCCACTTATTTAACGATATGCACTCAGGAGTTTGCAGAACGGCATAATTAGAATTTCCATCATCGCTTAATTCGAGTTGCAAATAATCGTTTACCAAATGCAAAGTGTACCAAGTGCCACTTGCATACCCTTCATAATCTCTATTACCTATAAGTCTGACATTTGAATTCGAATTTGGTTTTATCCACATCTCGATAGTGAAATCGCCAGTTCCCAGATTAAAATCGTTCATAGATACATAATCATCAATACCATCAAAACTCAGGGCATTGTTTGCACCTGGCATTGACGCCTGGAAACCGGTCAGGTATGGATAGCCATTATTAATAATTCCCGAGCCATCAATTGACCAGATAATTTCAAAATCCCAACCGGTATATGTAGCCTGTGTTTTCATGGCACTGGTACTTTCACCTGTTCCATCAGCAGATGATGATTGATTGGATGTATTAATATCCCAGTATGATGAAGTAGTTGAACTGGAG
This sequence comes from uncultured Bacteroidota bacterium, assembly GCA_963726845.1. Taxonomy (GTDB): domain Bacteria; phylum Bacteroidota; class Bacteroidia; order Bacteroidales; family DTGW01; genus CAVSGB01. The sequence goes on from CAVSGB010000035.1 coordinate 17,037, forward strand.
CCAGAGTAACCTAAGAGGCCTCCTATATTTGAAGTAGCCCCATTAACAACTCCTGCCGAATAGCAATTGACCATTGTAGCAGACAAATTCTCTCCAACTAATCCCCCAATAAAGTCTGTACCATTAACTGATGCTGTGGAGTAACAATTGGTTTCCGAACCTGTTGAAATCTGCCCGATAAGCCCCCCAACACGAGAGCTACCAGTTACAGAACCAGTGGAGAAACAATTTGAAACATCGCAATTTTCTCCAAGTCCAACAAGGGCTCCTAAATATAATGCATTACCAAAAACATTTACATCGACCAGTCCAAGGTTGCTAATTGTTGAATTATTATTTACGTAACCAAATAACCCGACATCATTTATTGAAGCCCTATGAATAGTAAGATTACTAATGATGTGATTTTGGCCATTGTAATTGCCTTGAAATTTATTGTCTTCATTGCCTATAGGAGAAAATCCGGATTCATAATTCCAGATCGATGTTTCAGTAGCATCAATATTAGCAGACTGAATAAAGTAGATACCCGAAGCCCAATATGTAGAAGTTTCGGAAAGCCAGCGAAGGTTCGCCAGGTTGGCTATCTGATAAGGGTTAACGCTGCTACCATCGCCGGATGAAGGTGCAACTGCGGTAGTTTCTGAAAATAAATTTTCGCTCCAACTTATTAAAACAAGTAAGAGAATAATTGAAAAGTAAAGGACTTTTTTCATATAGTTAATTTTTGAGTTGTTAGTGTTAAAATTCTTTTGACCTCACCCCAACGCTACTCCCTAAGGTTGTGAAATCACTTCGTTAAGTTCTCCAAACGGAGAGGGAATTCCCCTTTTTAAAATTGAGAAGGGTTAGGTGTTGAGGTATTTAAAATTTTTATATCGGGTTCATATTGATAATTTAAAGAGTTAAACGTCTTAATATCTTTTACTTAGAATAATTTATCACTAAAATTAGCAAAAGGGTTTCAATTAAATAATATATTTAAATAAAAAAAAAGCCCATCCTGAAGATGGGCTTTTTTTTATTTTATAGGATATCACTAAATACTCATTTTTGAAAGATTTTTCATATTTCGGCTACGCTCAATATGACTATATTACTGTGTTACCCTGAGCGAAACCGAAGGGTGTTTTGGCAGTTTTTAATGATGCCTGCAGAGAATCGTGTTAAGCGTTTCTATTAACTTTTTTGCCGTGCTGACCATTCATCAAAAAATATTATATTTGACTAAATTTTTGATTAATGAATGAGGAAAACTCAAATATTGACATAGATAAAATTGTAAAACATTGGATTGATACTTCTGAAGAAGATTTTCAAACTATGCTGAGTTTATATGATTCAAAAACTTATGGGTGGTCATTATTTTTGGGACATATTTCAATAGAGAAATTGCTAAAAGCCTATTACGTTAAGAAGCATAAACAACATGCGCCGCGTCTTCATAATTTGTATAGATTAGCAGAATTAAATGAAATTGCGCTAAGTGATGAATACTCAGATTGGCTTGATAAAATTACTTCATTCAATCTTAATGCAAGGTATGATGATTATAAAAGAGAGTTTTATACTTTGTGTACAAAAGATTTTGCATCAAATTGGATTCAGAAAATAACAAATATTAGGATATGGATAAAACAGATGTTATAAATATTGCTAAAAGATATGCAATTGCTGTAAATGAGAATTATAGTTTTATTAAGATTATATTATTTGGATCTTACGCAAAAGGAAACTTCAATGATGATAGCGATATTGACATAGCTGTTGTTTTAAAGGATTACAGCAATCTAATAGATATGCAATTGGAATTAATGAGGTTGAGACGAAAAATTGACAGTAGGATTGAGCCTCATCCATTTAGAGAGCGAGAATTTGAGCTTTCAAATCCAATTGTAAATGAAATATTAAAATACGGACAAGAAATAAAAATCAACGTGGCCTAATATCGGCTCACAGCCTAAGCAGGTTTACTCCTTTGGGAGTGAGAAAGTTCAGAAGGATCGCAAGCGCATTGCAAACATTCGGCAGCATTAACAGCATCCATGGCTGCACACCGCACACCTTCATGGTTGATAGCCGCATACGTTTGGGTACAATGATCAAAAAGTTGTGTTTCAAGTATCAAATACAGGGCTTCGAATATCGAATATCGACTATTGAATATCGGCCTTTAAGTATCAATCGCCTACCAGCTGCCGCTTGCGCCACCGCCACCGAAATCGCCACCGCCAAAACCACCGAAGCTGCCACCGCCAGACGAAAAATCACCCCAGCCACTTCCACTTGAACGACCCGATGATCCAAGTATCCCACCCATCAGCAACCAGAAAGGAATGTTGCTTCCTGATCGTCCTATCGAATGTCCCTGATTTGTATTTTTCTTACCAACCATCATAATGATTATGAGTATTATAAAACTAAAAATCAGGAACCCTGCAAACTTTGATGATTTGGGGTTTCTTCTTTTTGAATATTGATCGGCAGTGTATTTTCCTTTTGTAACATCTATTAAAACATTAATTGCAGCATCGATGCCCCCATAAAAATCATTTTGCCTGAAACGCGGGATCATTTCCTTTTCCACGATCCGCCTGCAAAGGGCATCGGTAACAGTATCCTCGAGCCCGTAGCCAACGGCAATGGCAGCTTGACCCATTGAACCCATTGTCTTAGGTTTAACTAAAATGACCAGGCCATTTCTTTTCCCTTTTTGTCCAACACCCCATTTATGGCCAATTTCGAACGCAAACTGGTTGGCATCGTAATTGCCCAAATCGTTTACTATTACCACAACAATTTGTGTTGAGGTTGCATCGTCAAATTGTACCAACTTTGATTCGAGCCCTACTGCTTCGTTTGCCCCAAGCAATCCGGCATAATCGTTCACCAATCGCGGAGGATCAGGTAGTGCAGGTACTTCCTGGGCAGTTAATGTTAAAGTAAATAGTAATAAAGAAGAAAAGATTGTATAGTATTTCAGTTTTATTTTCATATCTTATTTTCGTGTTTAGTATTTAGAATTTTTGTTTTGAAAAACCTCACCCCAACCCTCTCCAGTTGGAGAGGGAGTTTCACTTACCAAACGATATCTCGTCGGGCAGTTCATTTACATCATCGGCCTGATAAGGAAAATTCGCCTTCAGTTTTTCTCCGGCAAGGTGAATCCCGCCAACGAGTCCTTCTGTAAACTTTCCAGTTTTAAAATTCTCTTTGAGCAATTCTTTTACATTATCCCAAAATCCTTCAGGTACCACCCGATTGATGCCAATGTCGCCAATAACTGCAAATTTTTTATCTTCAACAGCCAAATAAAATAACACACCATTGCGAAGTTTGGTTTTATGCATTTTAAGTTTTGCAAAAATTGTTGCAGCCCTGTCCAGCACTTCGCCTTTGCACTTTAATCCGATATGTACCCGGATTTCCCCGGAAGTTTCGTGTTCGGCAAATTTTATAGCTTCAACGATTTCGTTTTTCTGTTTTCCGGTGAAAAAATCAGACGCTTTCATTTTTCTAATTTTATAAAAAGTTGTGGTTACGGTGCTGGATACTGGATACTGGATGCTGGATGCAGGATACTGGTTTCCTGCAAGGTTAAAATTTTACTTCAGGCGCTTTTTCTGTTCCTTCAGCAGCCTGGAAATAAGGCTTTTCTTTAAAACCAAACATCTTTGAAAACATTATTTGCGGAAACTGTCGGATATAAGCATTAAAATCCTGGGTTGCTTCGTTAAATTTCATCCTTTCCACAGTAATCCTGTTTTCAGTGCCTTCAAGCTGGGATTGTAATTCGAGGAAATTCTGGTTTGCTTTTAAATCAGGGTATTGCTCTGCAACAACCAGTAAACGCGATAATGAACCTTTCAAGCCATCTTGTGCTGCCTGGAATGCCTTTAACGATTTTTCATCGAGCTTAGAAGCATCAATATTTACAGAAGTAGCTTTTGCACGAGCTTCGATGACTTCAGTCAAAGTAGATTTTTCAAAATTCGCGTAACCTTTCACGGTGTTAACCAGATTTGGTATCAGGTCGGAACGGCGCTGATATACATTTTGCACCTGCGCCCATTGCGATGTGACCGCTTCTTCCTTTTGTACCATAGTGTTGTAACCACAACTTGAAAGTAAAGGTAATGCAAGCAAATAAAGGAAATTTCTATATCTTAAAATAACCCTTTTCATACAAAATATTTTTAAGTTTAACAATATTCAACAAACTTACACGAAATTTGTCAAAATGCATAATCCGATATGTTAACCAAACCTAAATTAAGGATGTTCGATTTACGATGGTCGATATTCGAATATCGTAAATCAATGTCGTTTAATTAAGAAAAATTATGTATCCTAATTATGAGAAAACCTCATCCCCAACCCCTTCTCCAATCGGAGAAGGGGCAAGTCCCTCTCCAATTGGAGAGGGATTAACTTCGTTGAAATCGCTTCGCTAAGTTTAGGGTGAGGTTTGTATGCTTAATTCAACTACATTGTATCGTAAATTGTAAATTGAAACACATGAACTGTACCATGAAAATAAGCGGGGATGGCTCTCACACCATTTACAGCAATGAGTTTAAGGAACATTATCATTCCGTGCATGGCGCAATTACCGAATCGATGCATGTTTTCATCGAAAACGGGCTTCATGCTGTTCACAAAAATCCGGTCAATATGCTTGAAATTGGTTTTGGCACCGGTTTAAATGCATTCTTAACGGTTATAGATTCTGTAAAAAACAACCGTTCGGTTTATTATGAAACCATCGAATTATTTCCCCTGGAACAAGAAATAATTAATGATTTCAATTATACCGGTTTTTTTGAAAAAGAATTTAAAAAATACTTTCATCGTATCCACGAATGTGAATGGAATGAGAAAATTGTAATTACACAGAATTTTCAATTTAAAAAAATCTCAGGCGATGCTTTAAAATATGAATTTTCACAATTGTCCGACCTTATTTTCTTTGATGCATTCTCTCCTGAAAGCCAACCGGAAATGTGGTCCAGACAAATATTTGAAAGACTATATTTGTCATTAAGCAAAGGCGGCATTCTTACTACCTATTGTGCAAAAGGAATTGTAAAGCGTATTTTAAAAGATATTGGTTTTAAAGTTGAATTACTTCCCGTGCCGCCCGGAAAAAGGCATATGATCAGGGCTGTGAAATAGTTGATGGATATTTGATTTCGGAATCCGCATCTCGGACACCGGACACCGGGATATCCGCATTTGCGTTAACTTTGACATTCTAAATACTATATTATTTATATGCAAAAGGAACTCCTGCTTGGAAAGACTTTGGAAGAACTGGAACAACTGGTTGATGAAATTGGATTGCAGCATTTCGTTGCAAAACAAATTTCTGAATGGCTTTATAAAAAATTTGTTGTTACAATTGATGAAATGACCAATGTTTCAGCCAAAGTTCGTGAGGAACTTAATTTGAAATATGAAATTGGAAGAGTTGCTCCTGTAAAAGTTCAGGCATCAATTGACGGCACTAAAAAATACTTATACCCGGCCCAAAACAACAAATACATTGAAACTGCCTATATACCGGAAAACGAACGTGCAACATTATGTGTTTCTTCTCAGGTTGGCTGTAAAATGGGCTGTAAATTTTGTATGACTGCAAAGCAGGGTTTCCAGGGAAATTTAAGTGCAGGTGAAATAATAAACCAGATTATCAGCCTGCCGGAGCGCAACAAGATTTCCAATATAGTTTATATGGGCATGGGCGAGCCATTGGATAATATCGACGAAGTACTGAAAAGCCTTAAAATATTAACTTCGGAATGGGGCTTTGCTATGCGCGAAACGCATAACAGTTTCAACGATAGGAATTATCCCGGTTTTAAGACGGTTCATTAGCGAAAGCAATTGCCATCTGGCAATCAGCCTGCACTCCCCTTTCGATGAAGAAAGAAGAAAACTAATGCCGATGCAATCTGTTTATCCCATTAAAGAAGTTTTAACAGAAGTTAAAAAGACGCATTTCGGATTACAACGCCGGATTTCATTCGAATATATAATGTTCAAAGGATTAAACGATACGCCTGTACATGTAAAAGAACTTTTACGCTTGCTTAATGGGTTACGGTGCCGGATAAACCTTATTAAGTTTCATCCAATCCCTGGTTCAGCTTTAGAATCGTCAGATGACAATACTGTCGAATCTTTTAAAAATGCATTGAATTCAAAAGGTATCATTACCAAGTTACGACAATCGCGAGGTCTTGATATTTACGCTGCCTGCGGACTGCTTTCAACTAAAAATGAATGTTAATAAAGTAATTCCTTAATGCTATCAATATGTTATTTATGTAAATCCAAAACAGTCTCTTTTAACCGATAAAATTTATTTGGGTTTTTTCTTTAGATAATCCATATTTTAGCGGAAATTAATTTTATAATCACACATTTAACCTTCATGAAACCTTCATGGTTGTATAAACTAAATTCAAAGGAGCAACCACAAAAGGACATGAATATTGATAGTAAGATACAACAGCAACACCATGAAGGTTCGCGACCGGCAAGTGCTCCGGCCTTGTGGGAGTGGAGCAACTAAAAATGTTTGCCTATTTATACTGTTGCAAATAGTAATTTTTTAACATGTTTAACTAAAATATATTCTCATGAACAAATTACTAATAGTATTAAGCTTCCTTATAATGGGCTTTTTTGTTTCTGCCCGGGAAAAAACCATTTCAGCGAAAGAAAAGGAGATCGACGCTAAAGTAGAATCTTTATTAAAAAAAATGACCCTTAAAAAAAAGTTGGCCAGATGGCTCAAATTGACATTGCCACTTTCATTAAGCGTGTCGATCCAAAAGGCAAGTCATAGAGGCCACAGGCAGAACCTCACACCTTAGATAAAGACAGTTTACAG
>CAVSGB010000036.1:0-9063 GCA_963726845.1 uncultured Bacteroidota bacterium
TCCTAGTGGACAGGATCTTAGCGGAAAAGAAATAGCAGAAAAAATGCTCAGGGAGAATGGTATTTTTGATGTTAAAGTTGTTTCAGTTGAAGGTGAGTTGACCGATAATTACAATCCGGCAGAGAAAACAGTAAACCTTAGCCCCGATGTATATTATGGGCGAAATATTTCGGCAGACTGCAATAGCCTCACACGAATGCGGACACGCGGTACAACATGCAGATGCTTACGCCTGGCTTAATTTACGAACAACTTTAGTGCCTGCGCAAAACATTAGCTCTAAAGTGATGAACTTTATATTTATTGTTTTATTTTTCGGGTCGTTCTTCGTACATGGCATGTTCCCGATTGCACTTCCAATAATAATTGGATGTTATGCCATTTTTACAGTATTTGCATTTATAACTTTGCCTGTTGAAATGGATGCAAGCCGAAGGGCTTTGGCTTGGTTAACAACTACAAAAATTACTTATGGCGAAAATTATGACAAAGCCCAGGATGCATTAAAATGGGCTTCGTATACCTATGTAGTTGCTGCTTTATCTTCACTTGCAATGCTTGCTTATTATGTTATGCTTTATTTAGGAGGCAGAAAGGATTAAGAAATCTTTAATATAAATTGCCCTAAACCCAGAATAGATTCGGGCAATTTTTATTTCTCGGATTGATATTTCCATCAATTATGAAACTTTTCATTACGAACATTATGGTAAATAACGAATAAAGCCATTAAATTTATAATTATTAACAAACATGATGTCCCTAACATTCCTAATAAGGGTATTAATACTGCAGCAGTTAACAAAAAACCCAAAGCTGATCCTAGCAAATCTGCCCTATATAATTGACTTGTTACCTGAGCATTTGCTATTTCAAACTTTTCTAATGAAGTTGTAAATTGAAGCCCCGTAAGAATTGCAGGCAATAAAAGTGCAACTGCAACCAATGGATAAAGTACCCAGTTTGAATTATATCTTGAAAAATACAAAAGGCAGACAGGGATCAGAAATGCCAAGAAAATCATAATTATTAGGATATTCAATGGTTTAAGGTTTGCAATGAATCTTATATTATAATTTTTTATATGGGTTCCAAAAACTAAACCTGTCATAAAAATGGCGAATATAATTCCTGAAGCAGCATAAAGGAATCCAAACAAAATTTGAAATGCAATTATAACAAGCATTTCGAGCGAAGCTGAAGAAATGCCGGTAACATACATCCCCAATGAGTATTTTTTTAAACTTAAAGCAGGTATTAATACTAAAATAATCGTTATAAAAATTATTAAATAACTTTTGGTTTTAAATTGATTAAAGAAATGCACTGTTTGCAAATAAATTGCTATTGGCTTAAAGTCTGTATTTACCGATGAATTTATTATCATTTCATTTTGAATTTCTCTATCTCGTTCTGCCAGATAGCGATCATCAATATTATAGGAATTCACATATTTGTTTATAATGTTACTTGAACTGCTTAATTTGCCAATTGCCGGATTCAATTCCTTTTCAGAGGCAAGAAAAAAATCTTTTTCACCTTGCAATATCATAATATTTTGAAAATGTTGTTTTAAAGTGTTATAAAGTACAGAATGTAAAACCTTATTATCAGCACTGAGGTAATCGGCTGAAGAATTAAGGCCTAGGCTTACAATACCCTTAATTGATAAATGTTGTTTAATAATTTTTATAAATTCGGAAGAGTAATACCGGTTTAATTGCAATGTTGATGGTTCAGGTAAATTAATAATAATAACATCATATTTTTCCTTGCTTAATGCAAGAAACTTTCTACCATCGACGTTATAAATATTTAATCGTTTATCAGCTGGAAGTTTAAAATATTTTTTTATTATCGTTACTGACCATGGATTGGGTTCTATATAATCCAACTTTACTATTGAATTATATTTCAATATTTCGCTAGCTATTCCTGCTATACCACCTGAAATTAATAATACTTTTTTTAGGCTTGGGTTTTGAAGTAATGGGAAATGTGCTATTTCCTCATTTTCCATTATATTTTCTGTTGTAAATAATAATTCCTGGTTCTCGAAAACATTATATTGGCCTGCTGTTTCAGTGATGGTAACATTACCATACGGGGTTTCATGTGTTTCCAGTACTTTCTGATTCTTAAATAAAAATTGCCTGATTTTTAAATCAATATTAAAAATGAAAAATAACATTACAACAAATATAATGGCTGAAGTTATAATAGCCTTTGTCTTCCATGATTTGAAAAATAAAATCCAATATGCTGTAATAAAGCTGACCGCAAATACAATAATCAAAGATTGCATAATATTCAACCAAATAATCATAATAATACTTACAATTAATCCGCCAAATATGCTGCCCATTGATTCTGTAACATAAAGTTTGTTTCCTTTAATTGCTGGCACAGAATGTTGGCCAATCTCTGAAAGTATACTAAAAATTCTTCCAGCCATTATGCAGCCGGGCGCTAAAACAATTATAACAAGTATTATTAGTTGCCAGATATTAATTAATACTCCGGGTGGAAATATTGAATTTTTCAACAGGTTTAGCATTACGACCATAACGATTGGTAGAAGAACCGGGAAGGATGCAAATAATAAATAGCTTTTTCCTGTTTAGTATTCTTAAATTTTGTCTGTTACCGGTGTAAGCGCCAATTCCAGTTAAAGTCAGCCATAAAGAGAGTATGATACCAAAAATTAATTCGTTGCTGTAAAATACACTAATGAATTCGCGCAACATAATTACCTGTACAATGCTTGTACTGAATCCAAGGACTACAAGGAGAGTGAAAAGTTTGTTTTTTTCAATATTTAAATAGGCCATCGAAGAAATTGATTTATCATTATTGGGAAACAAAATTTTCTTCCCGGGTTTCAATAATTCAATATAATACCTGATATGCCAAATCAAATGGAATACTGCGATAAAGCTCATCGCTATTCCAAAATCTACATGAATGGTAAGAATTTCTTTTATAAAAGGAATTTCAATTTTATAATTTACCTGAAAGGCAAGTATTAATCCAAGAATTGCTGTGAATAGAAAAGTAATTATTAGTGAAATGTTCCAAAGCTTAAGGTGCAGGGATTTAGATAATAAGCCGGCTCTCATTGCAAAAAAGCTAAGGAAATATAAGACTAAAATTGAAAAAGCTATTGGAATTATGAGATACGGCTTTATCATGTATTATTACTTTTCGCCAAAGACAATTGCTTCATAAATAAAAATTTCAGCATCTTTCCAACCCCTCCCAACCTAATCCGGCTTTGTCTTGAGAGCAATGCCCAAGAAATTCCTCTTTAGTCCAGTTGGTTTCATTGGCAACCTGAGGCAGGAATGTGCCACCACTCAATCCTTTTTTAATATAAATCCCATGTTTTCCAAGCACAATCTCATCGATAGATTTTATTTTCTTCATTGGCGTCAGGACAGAAATTTCAATTTCAAGTTTATCTACTTCATCTTTTGTAACCGGATTAAAGCGATAATCATTGGTCGATGCTGCAACGGCCATATCCTGCACAGTTTGATATAAAGGTTTTTCTGCTGAAAAATTTCCTATGCAACCTCTCAATTCACCTTTCTCTTTCAAAGTAACAAAAGCACCGCAGGGTCGCAAAAGACCGGGCGTAAGCTTCTTACTGTCGATTTCCGGGACAGTATGTGACGATATATATCTTGAAACCGTTTCGCGTGCAATATTCAGAAGTTGTTTTTTCTCATCTTTTGTGAGGTAATCATTTTGTGAAATATCCTTTTTATCGTTCTGTGATATGGCAATTGAAACATATCCAACAACTTCGGTTTTGTTTCCAAATGGTGTATCGCCTGAGTTCTTAGAAGTAATAATTGAAAAATTCAGGTTGGAAATATCATTGGTAATATCTAAAAATGTAAGTACGGAAGTCCAGCCACACAAAGCCGTCTGGAGGTTTTTCATTCCAGATGATTCCATTTCATGGATAATCTGCAATAGTTTCTCCGGAGAATTGGATAAAATTGCACCAGCTGTTAATTTGTCGCTGGTCTGGGCATCATAATAAGAAGGATAGTGGGAAAAGTCGGTACTGATAACAAAAAGATTGTCGTTGTTGAAGTATGGTTTTAACGCTTTGGCAATTTGCTTGCAATCATTTTCAGTCTGGCCTCCAATAAGAACAGGCACAAGGTTTATATCTTCACCGAGTAAGTACTGAAGAAATGGCAACTGTACTTCAATCGAGTGTTCCCCATTGTGTGGAGCAATGTCATCGGTAAAGCATTTATTTGATTTAATCAGCGACCTGGCCAGTTCTCTGTCAACTTTAACTTTACCGAGGGGCGTAATAAAATCACCTTCATCATAAATAGAAGCGCCATCGTAGAGCGCATGATGGCTTGACCCGATGACGAAAATATTTTTGTAATGTTTTTTTTCTATCTGGTTGAAAGATGAAGCGGCAACATCGCCCGAAAAAACGTAACCTGCATGAGGACATATAATGGCGAGTACAGGGTTAGCAGTTTTTTTGGGAACTGCCCTTCTGAACATTACTTTGAGGGAATCTTCCAGTGAATTTTTATCACCCGGATAGAAGCTACAGCCGGTTGACGATCGGTTTGTTGTTGGTTGGCGCCAGTTCCCGAAATACAGTAGGAACACGCAGCTACCAAAATTAAAAACAACATGGAATGGCGAATGATAAAGTTTTTCATAACATTTTAGCTTATTAAAAAACTTTAACAAGGTACAAAAACCTGACAGGTTTTCAAAACATGAAATTTAAAAATCTGCTTTTTAATGCAACTTTGTTCCAATAAGGTGGATGAACTCTTCGCGGGTTTTTGTTTCGTTTAAAAAAATACCGGTAAATGCTGAAGTGGTAGTTACCGAATTTTGCTTTTGTATCCCACGCATCATCATACAAAGGTGGTGTGCTTCAATTACAACAGCCACGCCCAACGGATGTAAACTTTGCTGGATACAATCGCGGATTTGCATGGTTAGGCGTTCCTGAACCTGTAACCTGCGCGAAAATGCATCGGCTACACGTGCAATTTTGCTCAAACCGGTTATTTTGCCATCCGGAATATATGCAATGTGGGCTTTCCCGTAAAACGGGACAATATGGTGCTCACACAACGAAAAAATTTCAATGTCTTTTACAATCACCATTTGCTTGTAATCTTCATCGAAAGTGGCAGATTCAAGTATTTTTACCGGATCGATATTATAACCATGCGTAAGATATTGCATCGAACGTGACACGCGGGCGGGCGTATTTTTGAGCCCTTCTCTGTCGGGCACCGGCTCTATCAGGTTTATAATATCCTGATATAAACTGATAAGTTTTTCAGTTTTTTCTTTATTATAACGGTCTATCCTGGCATAGTCCATTTCATCTATGACACCAACGCCTTTTACAAAAAACGAATCTGCATTATTCTCCATAATATTCAACAAAATTATTTTCGGTTTCTTCAATTCTTACACAATGTAAATCAATTCCTGATTGTTTTAAAACTTTTTCAAGAACATTCCAAATTGCAATAACCAGGTTCTCGGAAGAAACAATTTTATCTTTCATAAAATCGACTTCGAGATTGATATTTTTGTGGTCTAATTTATCAATAATTTCTTTTTTAATAATCCGGCTTAACCCGGACAAATCGGTAAGACATCCGGTTTCAGGGTTCAGTTCGCCTTTCACGGTAACAAAAAGTACATAATTATGTCCATGCCACAACGGATTAGAACATTTGCCAAATACTTCCAGGTTTTTCTCGTCCGACCAATCGGGGCGAAACATGCGATGCGCAGCATTAAATCGTTCCCGTCGTGTTAAATATACAATTTCCAAAATTTAAATATTTAACTTCGAAGATATATTTTTAAACTTAGAAAACGGGATTCTTTTTATTAAATTTTATTAATTTGTAATGCAATTCTTACTCATAAAATAAGGATGAAACCTTCTGAATTAATTTGAAATTGTTCTTTTTAAATTGAATATTAATTTTATGCCATGAAAATACTTGTTGTTTCAGCAACTGAAAAAGAAGTCAATCTTGTTGCCCAAAGAATTGAAGGATTTCATAAAACAGGGACTGGTCTTAGTTCAGGCGATTTTAGAAATACTAAAATTGATTTCTTAATTTCAGGGGTCGGTTTGCCTTCAACAATATACAGACTAACGTCATTACTAGTCAAAGAAAAGTTTGACATGGTTGTCAATCCAGGAATTGCAGGAAGTTATAAAGATGATATTAGAATTGGCGATGTAGTAAACCTGGCAACCGAACAATTTGGCGATATCGGAATCGATGATAACGGCGAACTGCGCACTTTATTTGACATGGGATATACTGATCAGGGAGTTGCCCCTTTTACAAACGGGAAACTCTGTAACCCAGTTTCAAATTTAAAATATAAAACACTTACAAATTTAAAAATAGTTAATGGACTAACTGTTAACCTGGTTTCGGGTAATGAAGCAGATATCGAAAGAAGAAAATCAAAGTTTTCTGCAGATGTTGAAAGCATGGAAGGTGCCGGGATTTTTTATGTTTGCCTTCTTCAAAATATACCTTTTGTTGAAATCAGGGCTATCTCGAACAAGGTGGAACCAAGAAATATGAAAAATTGGAATATGCCTTTGGCCATTACAAACCTAAGTAAGGTAACTATTGATTTGCTGGAAGAACTGGCTGTATTATAATTGAATTTTGTTATAATAGTCAGGTTAAATTGGGTTAAAATTCAAAATCGTTTGATTATAAATTACCCGGCCTTAAGGCCGGGACTAATAAAATTAGCTTATGATAAGGGCTATAGCCCAAAACTTGACGAAATACTTTAAAAACATGCACCTAAAATTAGGTTTTTCAACTTGCCCAAACGATACATTTATTTTTGAAGCTTTAGTAAAAAATCGGATTGCAAATCATGGGCTCAGTTTTAGTTTGCATCTGGCCGATGTTGAAGAACTAAACAAACTCGCATTTTATGAATCACTTGATATTACAAAAATTAGTATTGCGGCCTATCCTCGAATTGCCGATAAATATATCATACTTGATTCCGGCAGCGCATTAGGCAATAACAACGGGCCATTGTTAATAAGCAAAAAAAAAATTAATATTGATCAACTTAAAGATTTAATAATTGCAATTCCCGGGATTAATACTACCGCTAACTTATTGTTGTCGATAGCTTTCCCGGAAGTAACAAACAAAGAAGAATTTATTTTTAACCAAATTGAAGATGCTATTTTAAACGATAAAGTTGATGCCGGGCTTATAATTCACGAAAGCCGGTTTACCTATGAGAAAAAAGGGTTACAAAAAATTACTGATCTTGGTGAATATTGGGAAAGTCAGTTCAAACAGCTTGTCCCGTTGGGTTGTATAGTAATCAGGCGCTCACTTCCAAAAGAAATCATCGCTAATGTAAATCAAATGATCAGAGAAAGCGTGAAATTTGCTTTTAACAAGCCGGAAATTTCTAAAGAATTTATAAAAGAAAATGCACAGGAATTAGAAGACGATGTAATACAAAAGCACATTGATTTATATGTTAACCGTTTTTCTATTGAATTAGGAATTGAAGGAAGAAATGCCATAAAGTTTCTTTTTCAGAAAGGAAATGAAATGGGGTTGTTGCCTGCCATAAAAAATAATATTTTCATTAATTTATAGTTTTTACCCTTGATTTAATCAACTTCTAATTGGCAATTATGTTACAAACACCTAAAGAATTCTATATTTCCCGCATTAGTTTATTTTCAAATGAGTTACAACGAGTTTCAAAAGTTATCAATGTTGTTTCCTTTTCGAGGTTAGGTGCATTTTTTATTGTTGTTTTCTCGATTTGGCTTTTAACAACTGGGTTATTTACTTTCGCGTGTTTTTTGACAGGCATTTCAGTTATTGGCTTGTTTTGGCTTGTAAAATATCATTTGCAGCTTGAAAAAGAAAAAACGTTGATCGAAAAATTGTTGAAGATCAACCATAATGAATTGGCGTGTTTGAATTTCGACTTTTCGTGTTTCAAAGATGGTTCAGAGTTTGTTAATCCTCATCATCCGTTCACTTCTGACCTTGATATTTTTGGGGAAAATTCGTTTTTTCAGTACACTAACCGCACAGTCACTGATTTTGGAAAGGAAACTCTGGCCAATAGGTTGAAAAATCCCGAATACAATATTGAAACAATCAAATTGTATCAGGAAGCGTGTAAAGAAATTTCGGCAATGCCTGAATGGAGACAACAATTCCAAGCTATCGGGGCATTATCTGTTAAAAATTCATCAAATTTGGATGGCTTTAATCATTGGATCAACGAGCCGCCTAAGTTTCTTTCAGGCTTTTTAAAAAAGCCAATTCTGTTAATACTGTCATTTCTTACCATATCATCTTTAATAGCCGGCTTTATTAGTGGCATATATGTATTTGCCGGATTATTTTTTTCTGTTCAGGTAATAATTATTCTGGGCAAGCAGGGAGTAATTAATCTCATCCACGAAAGCTTAGGCCGCCGCAGTAATATTTTGAAACAATTTTCACTGCTACTTGAAATGATTGAAAAAAAAAGTTTTCAATCGACTGAACTTATTAAAGCCAGAGAAGTTCTGGTTCAAGAAAAAGAGAGTGCGGCATCACAAATTAAAAAGTTGTCGAAATTATTAAATGCATTCGACAGACGTTACAATATCCTGGTTTCTATATTTTTAAATATTTTATATATGCACGATATATGGAATGTTATTGAATTGGAAAGATGGAAAGAAAAAAACAAAATGAAAATTTCACTGTGGTTTGAATCATTAGGCAAATTTGATTTATACACAAGCCTGGGCTGCTTTACATTTAACAATCCAATTTATGTTTTTCCGGAATTTGCTTCAGGCGAACTTATTTGTCTGGCATCATCAATCGGGCATCCGCTTATTGACAATAAGAAAAGGATTTGTAATGATTTTGAGTTGAAACATACTGGTAATTTTGTAATCCTTACCGGGGCAAATATGGCAGGTAAAAGCACTTTTCTCAGGACTATCGGTGTAAATATGATATT
>CAVSGB010000037.1:0-9849 GCA_963726845.1 uncultured Bacteroidota bacterium
GGTTTTTCTTCGAGGCTCAAGGCAGTTCCTTTATCGTCGAATTCAACCACACGATATCGCTCGGGATCATTAACAAAATAGCCAAACACCAGTGCCCCGTCTTTTAGTTGGGATGCTTCAGTTAAAATACCGCCAAGCCCATGACCATAAAAAATATTATCGCCTAATACTAGGCAAGCATTTTCATTTCCAACAAATTTTTCTCCAATGATAAAAGCTTGTGCCAATCCATCAGGAGATGGCTGTATGGCATATTCTATGTTGACCCCAAGTTGATTTCCGTTTCCGAGTAAATCTTCATAAAAATGCAAATCTTTGGGTGTCGAAATAATCAATATTTCACGAATCCCGGCCAGCATTAATACTGACAAAGGATAATAAATCATTGGTTTGTCATAAACCGGGATGATTTGTTTTGAAATACTTTTAGTTATCGGGTATAAACGCGTGCCAGAGCCACCGGCGAGAATAATTCCTTTCATTTAATTCTATTTTATAGTGTTTAGTTTACAATTTTTAGTTATTAGTTACTGATTATTCGTACCTAATTCTTAATTCTTAATTCAATGTCGTTTAGTTAAGAAAAATTATGAATCCTAATTACGAGAAAACCTCATCCCCAACCCCTTCTCCAATCGGAGAAGGGGCAGGTCATTCTCCAATTGGAGATGGATTTAGGGTGAGGTTTATATACTAACTAAACGACATTGATTCTTAATTCTTAATTCTTAATTCATCACTTGCTAATAATTATCCATTATTCATTATTTATTGTTTCTTTCAGTTTATTCCTGAAATATTCAATTGTCAGCCTAAGCCCTTCATCGAGTTTTACTTTTGGTTCCCAGTTATTTAAATATTTTCGGGCAAGTGAAATATCGGGTTTTCTTTGCATTGGGTCGTCCTGGGGCAAAGGCATGTATGATATTTTCGATTTTGAACCTGTGAGGGATATCACTTTTTGAGCGAGTTCAAGAATCGTGAATTCATCCGGATTTCCAACATTAACCGGTCCGAAGAAATCAT
Source organism: uncultured Bacteroidota bacterium (assembly GCA_963726845.1). Lineage (GTDB taxonomy): Bacteria > Bacteroidota > Bacteroidia > Bacteroidales > DTGW01 > CAVSGB01. The sequence goes on from CAVSGB010000037.1 coordinate 1,027, forward strand.
CCGAAGTATTCATCATTCGACCATTCCTTCAACCAAATCATCGACATATTGAAAACTTCTTGTCTGGCTGCCATCTCCATAAATTGTCAAATCCTTATTTTGCAATGCCTGAACAATAAAATTTGAAACCACCCTTCCATCGTTCGGGTGCATGCGTGGCCCGTATGTATTAAAAATTCTGATTATTTTAATTTTTACTTTATTCTGATGATGATAATTAATGAATAATGATTCGGCACATCGTTTGCCTTCATCGTAGCAGGACCTTATCCCAATCGGGTTCACGTGTCCCCAATAATCTTCAGTTTGCGGGTGTATTTCCGGATCGCCATAAACTTCACTTGTAGATGCCTGTAATATTTTGCTTTTTGTACGCTTTGCCAGCCCCAATGTATTGATAGCCCCCATTACCGAGGTTTTAATGGTTTTTATCGAGTTGTATTGGTAATGTATCGGAGAAGCCGGGCAAGCCAAATTATAGATTTCATCTACCTCTGCAAAATAGGGTATAGTAACATCATGCCGAACCAATTCGAAATAACTGTTTGACAAAAGTTGGACTATATTGGATTTTGAACCTGTGAAAAAATTGTCAAGGCAAATTACTTCATTTCCATCTTTTAAAAGCCTTTCACATAAATGCGAACCAATAAAACCTGCACCTCCGGTAACAAGAATTCTTTTCATTTTTTATATAAGCTAATTATGGATATTTTCCAATTTTAAAATAAACTAGGGACTAAAGCCCAATTAAAAAGATATAATAACTAACAGCTATACATTAACAGTTTTTCGGCCAATGCTATAATAGGTAAATCCAAATTCGCCCATTTCAACCGGATCAAATATATTCCTTCCATCGAAAACAAGTTTATTTTTCATGAGCTTTTCCATAACATTGAAATTAGGAATTCGGAATTCAGACCATTCTGTAACAAGTATCAATGCATCGACATCAATAATTGCTTCGTATTGGTCTTTGGCGTATTTTACTTTACTGCCAAGCCGACGTTTACATTCTTCAATTGCAACAGGATCGTAAACTGAAACATTGCATCCTTCAGATAAAAGGTGATCTATAATAACCAGCGACGGGGCATCGCGCATATCGTCTGTTTGTGGCTTAAAAGACAATCCCCAAATTCCAAAGGACTTTCCTTTAATATCATTTTTGAAATGTGATTTGATTTTCTTTATTAAAACTTCCTTTTGCCGCATATTTACATTTTCAACAGCAGTAAGAATTTCAAGTGGTTTTTGAAAATCTTTCGCTGTCTTTATCAATGCCTTTACATCTTTTGGAAAGCAAGAACCACCATATCCAACGCCCGGGTATAAAAACTTGTTTCCAATCCTCGGATCACTTCCAATTCCTTTTCTTACCATATTAACATCGGCGCCAACAACGTCGCAAAGGTTTGCTATCTCGTTCATAAAACTGATCTTGGTTGCAAGCATTGCATTGGCTGCATATTTGGTAAGCTCTGCCGAAGGTATGTCCATAAATAACAATGGATGCCCGTTCAATAAAAACGGTTTATACAGTTTTTGCATCGTTTTTTCGGCTTCCTCAGATTCAATTCCCAAAACTATCCTATCGGGTTTTAAAAAATCTTCAATTGCATTTCCTTCCTTAAGAAATTCAGGGTTTGATGCAATATCAAAAACGACATTTACTTTTCTTTTTTCAAGTTCTAACTGAACTGCAGCTTTAACTTTTTTGGCTGTGCCAATAGGTACTGTGCTTTTTGTAACAACAACAGTGTAGTGGTTTAGATATCTGCCTATTTCGCCAGCGACACTCAAAACGTATTTTAAATCGGCGCTGCCATCTTCGTCGGGTGGTGTACCAACTGCAATGAATATCGCTTCGCTGTCATCGATACAATCTTTCAAACTTGTTGTAAAAAAAAGCCTTTCTTTCTTTACATTACGTTCAATCAATTGCTCAAGTCCGGGTTCAAAAATAGGCACTTCGCCACTATTTAACTTTTCGATTTTTTTGTTGTCGACATCAACACAAGTAACAATCATTCCAGATTCTGCGAAACATGTGCCGGTGACCAAACCAACATAACCAGTGCCAACAATAGTTATTCTCATCTAATAATAATTTATTTTTTTGAATTTATTCAAAGCCCGTAAAATTAAAAGTTTTTCGAAAACATAAAAAATTAAAATTCTTTTCACATAAAAACGATTAAATCACGTCCAAATTTGATAAATTTATAAAAATACAACTCTAATACTAAGTTAGCTAAAATGAATCCGAAACCTTTATACGAAGATTTGTTGCAACGCATAGAATTCCTTGAAAAAACAATTGAAGAAATCAAAAAAAAATATGCTGAAGATGAAACTTCATATAATCAAATTATCCTTCAGGCGCTTTTAGAATTAATTCAAAATGAATTCGAATCTGAAACTGAATTAATTGAATTTGCATTAGAACATGCAGTAAAGTTGACAAATAGTAATTTTGGTTGCTTCCATATTCTAAAGCCCGATCATCAGACTTTAGAACTATATTCCTGGCAGGAAGAAGGCAGCATTATCAAAGTAATTCCGCAAAAACATGAAATAATTCAAAATCCTGAAATATGGGCTGAGTATTCCAATAAGAATAAACCTTTGTTTCAAAATGCAAAAGATAAATCAACAGAAGGAGAAGAAATTTCTACAGTAAATTCGATAACAAACCGTCTTTTGAGTGTTCCGGTATTTGATAAAAATCAGTTGGTACTGGTAGCGAGTGTTGCAAATAAAGATACCAACTATGATGATATTGATGCAAAGCAGCTTAGCATATACTTGCACGAAGTATGGAAAATTGTCCTTCGTATGAGGTTTGATTTTGCATTAAAAGAAAGTGAACAGGTTTTAAAACAGCAAAATGAAGAGTTTAATGCAGTTAATGACGATCTGAATGAAAGCAACCAACGCATCCTGGAAATTAACAAAGAACTGATAAGGTCGAAAGAAAAGGCTGAAGAGAGCGATAGGCTTAAATCGTCATTTCTCGCAAATATGAGCCACGAAATCCGTACACCGATGAATGCAATTACCGGATTCTCTGAACTATTGCGCATTCCCGGACTTGAACACGATACTGTCAACCAGTATGTCGAGATAATTAATGCAAATAGCCAGCAATTGCTTTCTATAATTGACGATATAATAGATATTTCAAGGATAGAAGCTGGCCAGGTTTCGGTTAGCAATAATAAAATCAATATAAATAAATTACTTAATGAAGTAAGCTGCATATTCAAGCCATTAGCCAACAATAAAGGCCTCGACTTTATTGTGGAATGCGGGCTTGACGATGAAAAAGCAATGACCATAACAGATGAAACCAGGTTACGACAGGTTTTAAACAATTTATTGAGTAATTCGATAAAATTTACAACTGAAGGATCGATCAAATTAGGTTATATTTTTTCTAATAATAATTTCGAATTTTATGTAAAAGATACCGGGATCGGTATTGCCAGGGAACATTTCGAAATTATATTCGAAAGGTTTCGACAAGTTGAATCAGGAATGTCAAGAAAATATGGCGGCACCGGGCTTGGACTTACTATTGCCCGGATGTTGGCAGAATTGCTTGATGGCCGTATCTGGCTGACTTCAGAATTGGGGAAAGGCACTACTTTTTATTTCTCGCTTCCTACATTAGCAGTTGAAGATCAATTTGAGGCCAAAATAAAAGAGCCTCCTGCTATCGAATATTCATGGCCTGAGAAAACAATTTTAGTGGCCGAAGATGAAGAATTCAATTATTTCTTTATCCACGAAATCCTTAATAATACAAAAGTCAAGTTAATCAGGGCAAGAAATGGCATAGAAGCTGTTGAGAGTTGTAAAAAAAATCCCGAAATCGATATCGTGTTAATGGACATTAAAATGCCCGAAATGGATGGATATGATGCAACCCGCATCATTAAATCTTTAAGGCCGAAATTGCCGATTATCGCACAAACAGCTTATGCATTATCCGAAGATAGGGCGAAAGCATTGGAGGCAGGTTGCGATAATTATATTTCAAAACCCATAAAAAAAGACCGGTTGCTTAACATAATTAATGAAAAGTTTACAACATAAAATATGAAACTAAAACATACCAGAAAAACTGTTAAGAAAAAGTCAGAAGAACTCGACAGGTTTTTTAAAGTTACTATCGATTTATTGTGTATTGCAAACACTGATGGGGACTTTATTCAGTTAAGCAACTCCTGGGAAAAGATTTTGGGTTACAATATCCAATCGCTTGAAGGACAAAAGTTTTTGGATTTTGTTCATCCGCAGGATTTAGAGAATACTGTACAAGCAATGTCCGAACTTTCGTCAACACAGGATGTCTTGGGCTTTATTAACCGATATAGGTGCAAAGACGGATCATACCGATGGATAGAATGGAATTCGACTTCCCCTGACGGGAAAATAATATATGCTTCAGCACGCGATATAACCGAAAGATTTGAAATTACCGCCACAATCGAAAAAGAAAGGACTTTTCTGCGAAAAATAATCGACACGGTTCCCGGGTTTATATTTGTAAAAGATGAAAACAGCCGGTTTATGCTTGCAAATAAGGCACTTGCTATGGCATATGGTACTTTGCCGGAAAATATGATAGGAAAAAGCGATATAGATTTTAATAAAAATTTTGACGAAGTTCAGAATTTTATTCATGATGATAAGGAAGTAATCAAAAATAAAATACCAAAGTTTATCGTTGAAGAAACAATAACCCATACCGATGGTACTGAACATTTTCTTTCAACCATAAAAGTTCCTTTAATTGAGGAAGATGGTTCGTGCAGAAGCCTTTTAGGAGTTACAAGCGATATTACAGGCCTTAAGTTTGCAGAGAAATTATCATTACAAAGTGAAGAAAAGTTCAGGAATATTATTCATTCTTCCCCTATGGGAATTCATACTTACCGGATCGATGCCGGTGACAAATTAATCTTTGAAGGTGGCAATACTGTTGCAGACAAAATTTTAGGCATAGACCATAACATGTTAATTGGAAAAACTATAGAAGAGGCATTTCCTGCTCTTCGAGAAACCGAAATTCTCAATATTTATAAATTGGTTGCAAAAGAAGGTACCAACTGGTATAATGAAAATGTAATTTATGATGACAATAAAATTAAAGGGGCTTATGAAGTCCATGCATTCCAAACATCATTAAACAAAATGGCAGTAATGTTCCTCGAAATTACTGAAAGAAAAAAAGCAGAACAGAAAATCCGTATAAGTGAAGAAACTCTCAGGCAGATTACTGAAAACATGGTCGATATGATTGGCAAATTCGATGAAAAAGGCAATTATGTATATATTTCTCCTTCGTTTGAAAAAATATTAGGCTATAAGCCTGAAGACCTGATCGGAAAATTTGGTGCAGTTTATGTACCTCCTGAAGATTTCGAAAAAACGGTTAAGAAAATCACCGATATGCTTGCCAAAGGGACGGGTTCAGTACAATTCAGGTTTGCAGACAAGGCGGGAAATTATCACTGGATCGAATCGACAGGTAAATTTCTATTTAATCCTGATGGCAAAAATATAGGTTCTATTATGGGCAGCCGCGATATTACTGACCGGAAAATGGCAGAAGATGCCTTAATAAGCAGCGAAAAGCTTTTAAGAAACAAGATTGATGAATATATGGCGCTTAACGAAGAATATGTTGCCATGAACGAAGAACTTTCTGAAAGCTTTAAGAAAATTAACGATATGAACCAGGAATTGATTGCTTCAAAAGATAAGGCCGAAGAATCCGACAGGTTAAAATCAGCATTTCTGGCAAATATGAGCCACGAAATCCGCACACCCATGAATGCTATTGTTGGATTTGCAGATCTTTTAAATGATGCGGAAATTCCAAGAGAAAAAACAAAGAAATATATTAATATTATAAATTCAAACAGCCATCAATTGCTGGCAATCATCAATGATATTATCGATATTTCAAAAATTGAAGCCGGTCAGGTAAGCCTGACGACAGCCACATTTGATCTGAACCAAACCCTGCGTGATTTACATTCTGTTTTTAAAACAACCGCAGCACTTAAGAACATAGAGCTAATAATTGACAACGCCGGGATAAATGAAATTTTTTTTATCGAAACTGATGAAACCAAGCTTAAGCAAATTTTGACCAACTTACTTAGCAATGCTGTCAAATTTACGCAGAGCGGAAAAATAGAATTTGGATATTCTATTTCAGACCGGGACATTCTTTTTTTTGTTGAAGATACAGGAATTGGTATTTCTGAAGAGAACAAAACAATTGTTTTCGAAAGGTTCAGGCAGGTTGAAAGCAGTTTATCACGAAAAGTCGGTGGTACAGGATTAGGATTGTCAATATCTAAAGCAATTGTAGAATTGATGGATGGCTCAATTTGGCTTGAATCGGCGCCCAATAAAGGATCGAAATTTTTCTTTACAATTCATTATAAACCTTCAGAAGCTCAAATTATTTCGACTGAAAATCACCAGGAACAAAAAAAATTGATTGATTGGTTCTGATAAAACTATCCTGATTGCTGAAGATGAAGAAACAAACTACTACTACCTGGAAGAACTATTGCTGCCTATGAAAGTAAAAATCGTGCACGCGACTGATGGGAAACAGGCAGTTGAATTATTTTTAAAGAATCCTGATATCGATCTGGTAATTATGGATATTAAGTTGCCGGTAATGGATGGATTTGAAGCCACGAAAATTATTAAGAGTAATAAGAGTAACATTCATATTATTGCCCAGACTGCATACGCCATGGCAAACGATAGTGCAAAAGCCATTAAGGCCGGATGCGACAGCTACATTTCAAAACCTATAAATAAAGAAATGCTATTTACTTTAATTTCTGAAGCATTTCAAAAAAATAAGAAATGATTCATATTTGAAAGCCTGTTATCTATGCAATGAATTGGCGATATGGCTGAAAGTATTTCTAATTTTAAAATTTCATTAACTTTTCACATTTCAATTTTAGCTATTTTTGAAACATTAATAGGAGGCAATTTTGGAATATTAGTAATTAATTTCAATTATTTGGCTATTAAATATTTATAATTTTATTTTCAAACCTCCTATCGCTATTAGCTGCGCTCATGAGAACGCTTCGCTTAGTTCCTTAAAAAGGAGGGCTAACTGCCGAACCCTGAGCGCAGTCGAAGGGTTTACAATTATAGCCCCTTTTTGGATTGGGGTTAATACATAACAATTAAAATATAAATTCCAAAACAGCCTCTATGTGATTTAAAACCTTAATTTATGAATTAGAAAATATTATGGAATACTTAGCGAATACAAAACGATACGATGAGATGATTTACAAACGTTGTGGTGACAGCGGGATAAAATTACCGGTACTTTCTTTAGGATTGTGGCACAACTTCGGAGGTGTTGATGTTTTCGAAAATTGCCGAACGATTATCAGACATGCGTTCGATTTAGGAATAACCCATTTCGACCTGGCAAATAATTACGGCCCGCCTCCCGGTTCGGCTGAAGAAACGTTCGGTTCGGTTATGCAAAAAGATTTGTTGCCATATCGTGATGAAATGATTATTTCGACCAAAGCAGGATACAGCATGTGGCCGGCAGATATGGAGACTGGGGCTCGAAAAAATATCTTGTTGCCAGTCTCGACCAAAGCCTGAAAAGAATGAAACTTGATTATGTCGATATATTTTATTCGCATCGTCCTGATCCTGAAACACCGATAGAAGAAACGATGTCGGCGCTCGATTCTATTGTCCGGTCTGGGAAAGCATTATATGCCGGCATTTCAAACTATAATGCAAAACAAACAGAGGAAGCATTAAAAGTATTGAAAAAGCTTGGGACACCTTGCTTAATTCACCAGGCGAAATACTCTATGTTTGAGCGTTGGGTTGAAGGAGGATTGCTCGATGTATTGGAAAATCATGGCTCGGGATGTATTGCATTTTCACCTTTGGCACAGGGTTTGCTGACCGATAAATATTTAAGCGGGATTCCTGAAGGTTCGCGGGCATCAAAAGAACATGGCTTTTTGAAACCTCAGCATATTACAGACGAAAAACTAAAAAGAATAAACCAGCTCAACAACATAGCCAAAAAACGCGGACAATCCTTAGCTCAAATGGCAATTGCATGGCTTTTAAAAGATAAAAGACTAACATCAGTCCTTGTTGGTATAAGCAAACCTGAGCAAGTTGATGATTGTATCGACAGTATAAAAAAACTTGATTTTACCAGTGAGGAATTAAAAGAAATTGAGAATATTTTGAAATAACGAGGAATTCATATTATAAATTACCGGCTGGCGCGGACATAATGTTTAGAGTTTTCAAAACATGTTGTATGCGCCTTTCTTCATGTAAGGCCTTCTTAGTCTGATTTATCTTTAACCTGACAATCTTTACACAAATATCAACTCATTGGTGTAAGTTTTATATTGTGCGATTATATTTAAAAAATAGGGGCTATGATATAAATAAATGTGGGTGAATATATTTAGCAAATTTGAATTTTGGTGTTCTTTTGTGTTTTGGTGGCAAAAAATAAGTAGCCACTAAAGCTCCAAATCACAAAATTTCACGAAAGGAATACAATAAATTATATCATAGCCAAAATAAATTATTTGACTTCCGGACAAAAAATAATAGATATTGAAGGCATCAGAAAACCCGCTATAATTGAATATTTCATCCATTTTAACAATTATTAACATATTAATTTTTAAACGGCCTCGCGCAAAGTAAATTTTATATCCAAATATTTTTATTAAATTTAATAGTCTTTTATTTCAATGGGTAAAA
>CAVSGB010000038.1:0-7858 GCA_963726845.1 uncultured Bacteroidota bacterium
TTGTGTATATACTGAACAGTTAGGTATTGCTTGAAGTAAAGTCAAAAAAGAAAGTTTACAAAACAAAAAACGATTTATTGCTCCTGGCAAATGAAATAAACTTGCAGAAAGACCTTGTACCGGTTGTTGAATGTAAAATTACCAGTTTGTTGGAACCCAATAAATTTAACTTACAGGCTTCAATCGACATTAGGGATTATCTTAATGCTTTGAATGATTATTACCAGAAAACTTTCGATGCTGCCGATAAAAGGAAAAACAACAAGCTGAATTACCTGAACCAAAATAAACCGGCTGTTTATAAACGTTTTTACGATAATTATTTTAACGAACATTTGGCCGACCAAATGAAGAATGCTTTTGAAAAAGCAAAAAATTATCTTTTGGAATCTGACCATCACTTAGTCCAGCAAATCGATCCAATTTATCTTGACCCCAGGATTGGTGGCCGGTTTGATTTCAGGGCGCACCTGTATGCGCCTCGCAAACACTTCCTAGGTCATTTCTATGATACATTTTTGTTTAATGTATTTATTTTATGGGCATTCACAGTATTGTTTTACTTAGCACTCTATTTTGAATTGCTTAAAAAGCTGTTTGATCTGCCTGAAAAAATTAAAATGAGAAGGAAATAAGGCATTTTTTAATTGTATAATTGAATTGAAAAAAGAAATATAGCCATGGTAAAAAAAATACTCTATATCTTCATTGTACTGGTAGTGGTTGCAGCCGGTATCTATGTTGTCCAGAGAAGCCTCAGGATCGATAAGAACGAGAACCTTGATGTCCCCGTTGAAGAAGTAAATAAAGGTGTTGTTAGTATTGAAGACGAGGCGGTGAAAGGCATAACCGATAATATTTCTTCTCCGGTTGAAATCGCCGCAATGATAAAGTCGATGGGCGCACCTTTCTCAAAAGGCTATCTTGCGCCAACAGAATATACAGGAAATTATAGTACCAATTATTCGCAGGCATTTGCCCTTGGGGTTTTTAGCGCTGATTTGGGTTATCTCAACATGTACAACAAAACCGGATCGGTTATCGATTATTTAAGCACAATTAAGAATCTTGCTGATGCTATTAATGTTGGCCAGTTCTTCGATTTTACTACTTTGAAACGCTTGGCGACCAATAGTTCAAATATAGATTCGCTTAAATATATTTCTGTCCATAGTTTTAATCAAATGGACAAATCCTTACGGGAAAGAAAACGAGGCAACCTGAGTGCATTGATAGTTGCCGGTGCCTGGATAGAAGGGATTTTTATCACAGTACAGGTAGCGAAAGATCAATCCGATCCTAAATTAACAGAAAAAATTGGCGAACAAAAAATCATACTTGTCGATTTAATGACATTATTAACTTCTTATGCAAAAGACCCCATTTTTAAAAATTATGTGAATGAATTCAAATCGATAAAAAGTAAATTCGATGAGGTGAATATTACTTTTGAAGCCGGTGAACCACAATATATTGAAGAGAATGGGATGCTTACTATCAAGCAAACTGAAAAGAGCATTGTACATATTTCTGATGAGCAGTTAAAAACAATTGCTGCAGCAATAGAAGGAGTCCGTAACAGGTTAATTAGAATGTAATATGAAGAATATATTTTCTATATCAATATTATTAATACTTGTAACCTGGTTGGGCGGCAGTCGGATATTGGCCCAATCGAGTACAAAGCTTACTGAGTTTTGTGCAGCAAGTGCAGGCGATGATGCTACGTACCTTAAAGATTTTGTTGTAGAACTCGACGCTGCCGCATGTGAAACCGCCAGAACAGCGTTATACAATGGTATTAAGTAAAAATACTGAATACCGTTTTACAGTTTGTAATGCTGAAGGTTCGGAAGGAAGGGCAATGCTTCAATTGTTCGATATGAACAAGCTTTATGGAAGTACCTATAACCCGGCTACTGGCAACTCAGTCAAATCAGTCAATTTTCAATGCCAGAAAACCGGTGCATATCATTTAATTGTTTCATTTATCGATGGTAAGAAGGGTTCATCAGTTGCGATTGTTTCTTTTATAAGGACTTTATAATATTGGGCTTCGAGCCCGTGCAGCCGGTTTAATCCCGTGTCTGTTGCCCGGCCAACGTGCCGGGCTTTTTATTCATAATACAAAATAGTTGAAAATATTTTAGAATTCTTTTCTTTTTATTACCTTCACTAATAACTATTTATAAAAACAATTCCTAATAATTTTATTATGCTTGTTAAAGCTTTTGGCAGTGCAGTTCATGGAATTAAAGCAACTACAATAACTATCGAAGTAGATACATCTCAGGGAATCAATTTCTACATTGTCGGGTTGCCCGATAGTGCTGTTAAAGAAAGCCAACAGCGTATCGATTCAGCACTGCGTACCAATAATTTTAAAATGCCGGGCCGTAAAGTTACCATCAATATGGCACCGGCAGATATCCGCAAGGAAGGTTCGGCTTACGATTTACCTCTTGCAATTGGTATCCTTGCTTCTTCAGAACAGATCGTCACAGACAAACTTGACAAATATTTGATGATGGGGGAATTAAGCCTCGATGGAGGCCTTCAGCCAATTAAAGGGGTATTGCCAATAGCAATAAATGCCCGTGAAGAAAAATTTAAAGGTTTTATTTTACCAATGCAAAATGCCCGCGAGGCAGCGGTAGTCAATAATCTTGAGGTGTATGGCGTTGATAACTTAAAACAGGTTATTGATTTTCTTACTGGTGAAATTTGTTTGGAACCAACCATTGTAAACACAAGAGAAGAATTTTATGCGAATGTATCAAAATATGATTTTGATTTTGCGGATGTCAAGGGGCAGGAAAATGTTAAAAGGGCTTTGGAGGTTTCTGCAGCCGGCGGGCACAACCTTATAATGATTGGCCTGCCCGGGCCGGGAAAACGATGTTGGCCAAGCGCATTCCTACTATTTTGCCTCCTTTGACTTTGGAAGAAGCCCTGGAAACAACAAAAATACATTCGGTTGCAGGAAAGATGGGAAAGAATTCTTCACTCATGACAACCCGTCCATTCCGTAGCCCCCACCACACAATATCTGATGTTGCATTGGTCGGTGGTGGTACATTTCCTCAACCAGGCGAAATATCAATGGCTCATAATGGTGTATTATTTCTCGACGAATTGCCTGAATTTAAAAGGACTGTTCTTGAAGTAATGCGCCAGCCACTTGAAGACCGCATCGTTTCAGTGTCACGTGCAAAATTCAGTGTAGAGTACCCGGCAAGTTTTATGTTGGTTGCGTCTATGAATCCATGCCCTTGTGGATATTACAACCATCCGGAAAAAGAATGTATGTGTTCTCCTGGGATTGTACAGAAATATTTAAATCGTATTTCAGGGCCTCTTTTAGATCGGATCGATATTCATCTTGAAGTTGTGCCAGTGCCTTTTGACAAATTATCGGACAAACGAGCAGGTGAATCCAGTGAACTAATACGCTCGCGTGTGACCGAAGCACGTAAAGTCCAGGAAGAAAGGTTTAAAGAACAAAAAGGAATTCATTGTAATGCACAAATGACATCCAAACTTTTGCGAAAACATTGTGAGCTAGATGCTGCATGTCAATCGTTAATAAAAAATGCCATGGAAAAGCTCGGACTTTCAGCAAGAGCATACGATCGAATACTTAAAGTATCACGCACCATTGCCGATCTTGAAAAAGCTGAACATATTGAACCTTCCCATTTGGCTGAAGCCATTCAGTACAGAAGCCTCGACAGGGATGGTTGGGCTGGTTAAACATACTTTTATGTTTTAAAATACGCTCATATTCAATTAATTCTAAGAAAACTTTAATTTATAGCTTCATTTTTTGTATCATTAACACATTAACACATTAACACATTAACCCATTTTAGAATATGTATGATTTTAAGAGTAAAATACGGTCAGTTCCGGGCTTCCCAATTAAAGGCATAACATTTCGCGACATCACAACATTGATGAAGGATGGCGAAGCTTTTCATGAAGCTTGTGAAGAATTATTTTTAAGGTATAAAGACAAAAAGATTGATAAAATAGTTGGGATCGATGCCCGTGGATTTGTCTTTGCTGCCGTACTTGCTTATAAACTTGGTGTCGGCTTCGTTCCGGTGAGAAAAATAGGTAAACTTCCTTATAAAACCATTAGTGAAAAATATGTACTCGAATACGGTACTGCCGAGGTTGAAATTCATGAAGACGCTATCGCTAAAGGCGAACGTGTTGTTATTGTAGATGATTTGATTGCAACTGGCGGTACTGTTTCTGCTACAATAAAATTGGTTGAAAGACTTGGAGGGCAAAATAATTGAATGTGCGTTTGTTGTTGAACTTCCCGATTTAAAAGGCCGTGAAATAATTAAAGATTATAATGTTTTTTCTTTGGTTTCTTTTGAAGGGGAATAGAATTATTCAAATCTCATATTTTTAATAATTTTGGCCGGACTTTTTTTGCCTTACAAGTTGTTAAAAAAGATCCATGAAAAATGATACCGTAATATTTCATCGTACCAGCTTACTATTGGGAAAGAAGAGAATGGAAAGACTTTCCGATAAGAAGGTGGTTATTTTTGGGTTGGGAGGTGTCGGTAGTTGGTGTGCTGAGAGCCTTGTCCGGACAGGCATTAGAAAGCTTACAATTGTTGATTCCGACCGTATTTGTATTACCAACATTAACAGGCAGGTACATGCTTCAACAAAAACAGTGGGCGAAGTCAAAGTTGAAGTCCTGAAAAATCGATTGCTTGAAATCAACCCATATGCTGAAATAACTGCAATTCAAAAAATATTTAGTAAGGATACAAGCAATGAATTTGATTTAAATTCATACGATTTTATTATTGATGCCATAGATAGTTTGAGCAATAAAATTCACTTAATCAGAACTGCGACCAGGACAAATGCAATTTTTTATTCATCAATGGGGGCATCGTTGAAAATTAATCCAGCCAAAATTCAGGTAGCCGAATTCTGGCAGGTAAGAGGCTGTCCATTGGCATCAATTATCCGAAAGAAAATAAAACAGGGCGACCTTCCTGCAAAAGAATTCTTGTGCGTATTTAGTGATGAAGTTTTAGAAAATGCTGGTGAAGGAACCTGGTGTGGATTGGGAAAATGCCTTTGTCCAAAATATATTTCCGGGAAGGGAAATCCTGAATTAACCGATCATGAATGGTGCAGCAAGAAGGCAAAAATCAATGGTACTACATCTCACATTACTGCTATTTTTGGATTTACTTTAGCAGGGCTTATAATCCAGGAGGTTTATAAAGAAAAATAAATTGAGATTAATGGTTGGGTATATGGTATATAGTACCAGATACCGGTTTGGGGTTCACAGTAATTAGCAGGACATTCGAATACACTGGTGATCCGCAACCTATTGCTGTTGCCTGCCTTACGAAGCGGGTTGTTGTTGATAATGAACCGTAATCATATGCCGATATGTTGGAAGATGATATATTAGTCCAATTTGCATCCCCGGGAACAGCTGCAACATTTGTCGTATATTGCCATAAATAAGTGAAATTGTTATTACCACCCATAGGTAAGGAAATACTAACAAATGCAGGGACATCGTCATTTGAACAGATTGTATAATTGTTTGAAATTTGGCCACCCACACAATCGAAGGTACCGATAGCAAATTGTGAACCTAATGTTGATATCCCGCTTGTCAGGTTGTTCCTGAAGCAATTTGGCGATAATGCATCGACATGTGTTCCATCAAATGTCCAAGAGCCGCCGTTATCGCGTTTGATTATCCTTGATTCAGGGCCTAAAAAGTAGCTTGAAAAACCAGATGCATTCAAAGTTAAATTATAATTGCCTACCGAAAATCCATTGGCTGCTGTTGCATTCCAGTATCCTTCAGTGAATATTTCATTAACAGTAATACCCGATTCGGAGATAGGAAGCCCATTACTACCAGGATTTCCTGACAAGTATCCAAAAGTAACAGTTCCCGGTGATAAAATATTGTTTACAACCAGTGTAGCCGTATGTGGATTAACAGCTGTGCCAATAGGGAAGAAAAATGTTCCGTTTGCATTAATCCAGCGTTCAAATTTTCCAATAATTATACCGGTTGTATAGGTTAGGGTTCCCGGAGATAAAATACTGGTGCCAAGCATAACCTGGTTTACACCGGTGTTTATTATACTAGAACCTAAATTGAGATTATCAGCAACTTCTATATTATTTGATAAAACAATTTGAGTATTGCCCAATAATGTTAAATCATAAAAGTTTTCGCCCGATACGTTACTAATTTGCTGGTTTGTACCGTTAAAAAATACTGTTGAAATTTCTGGCACAAAGGCACCAGCATTGCTCCAGTTGCCGCCTACGGTAAGATTATTGCCTAGTACATCAAGGCTGCCTGACGTAATAACAAGGTTATCCCTGATTATTGTTGTTTCAAGCAGTTGAACAGTAACAGAAGGACCTGTATTAATTTCAACATCATAAAAATTTCCATAATTTGTATTAATTGTCTGAATTCCTGAAGAGGCATTGAAAATTACTTTTGAATTTCCCGAAGTAAACGCGCCATTGTTGCCTACTAAGTTACCACCTATAGTAAAGGTAGGGTTCCCTATAAGGTTCAATGTTCCATTATTAATAACATCAAATCCTGAGAGCAGGTTTTTATTATTCACATCAAGACGTGAGCCAGAGTATATAATTAAACTTTTTGATGATGCATTGTTTAATGAAATGATTGGATAATTTGGCACATTGGTAATAACTGTCAATGAGTTGATGTCGGGAACTATTCCTGACAGCCAGTTCAATGAATTATGCCAGTTATGATCCGCCGCGCCTGTCCAGTAATAGGGCTGGATTAATGAACGCGTTGCATAGCCATCGGCTATTCCTCCGAAAAAGATGTTATAACTGGGAGCCGGAGGGCAGATTGACTGTATTACCACTACAGAAGAAGCGCCATTGGCATTGCCACCTACATAAATATCGAGGTTTTGAGAGGGAGAGCAAGTTGTCTGTATGAAGGTTTGACTAGCTGCACCGTTTGAAAAACCACCTACATAAAAATCGAGGTTTTGTGGGGGAGGGCAAGTTGACTGGATGATAGTTTGACTAGCTGCTCCATTTGAAAAACCGCCCAGAGAAATATCGAGGTTTTGAGGGATTGGACAGCCAGACTGTATAATAGTTTGACTGGCTGCTCCATTTGCAAAGCCACCTACATAAATATTAAGGTTTTGAGGGGGAGGGCAACTGGACTGAATTAAAATATAATTTGATGCGCCATTTGCAAAGCCACCGAAATAAATATTAAGGTCCTGAGGGGCAGGGCAACTAGCCTGTATGATAGTTTGGCTGGCTGCTCCATTTGCAAAACCACCGTAATAAATATTTATAGGGGCAGCTACAGGACAGCTAACTAAGTTTATTGTTGAGGAAATATTGGCATTCCCACCATACCATATATTAATAACTGGTGGAGGTGTACAATTTACCAGGTTTTGAAATGGATATCCATAGCATTTTCCTCCCATGAACAATACATCGAGATTTTCGGGGGGAGTACATATAGATTGCGATAAAGTTTTAAGTGAATAACCATCAGCATTTCCTCCCATAAATAAAGTACCGAGATTTTCGGGAAGTGGGCAAACTGATTGGGACAAAGATTTAAGAGAATATCCGTCAGCATTTCCACCCATAAAAAGTGTAGCTAGATTTTCGGGAGGAGGGCAAACCGTCTGGGACAATGACTTAAGAGAATACCCATCAGCATTTCCGCCTAAGAATAAAGCAGCGAGATTTTCTGGAAGAGGGCAAACCGTTTGGGACAATGGTTTAAGAGAATACCCATCAGCATTTCCGCCCAGAAATA
>CAVSGB010000039.1:0-11932 GCA_963726845.1 uncultured Bacteroidota bacterium
TGGACGGCACGCTGGCCGAAGCGTATGCCGCGCTGGCACAGATCGCTTACGCGTACGGCCACGATTGGGCCGCCAGCGAGGGAGCTTCCATCGCGCCCTCGAGTTGAACCCAACAACGCCCGCGTGCGCCGGAACTACGCCAGGGTTGACCTCGCAGGCGCGCTTCGGCGAGGATATGGCGCAGCTTAAGTTGGCGCAGCAGGCCGATCCGTTAACCGGCCTGAGCGGCAACGTGGCGGTGACGCTGTTCTGCGCGCGCCGCTACGACGAGGCGATGCGCAAGGCACGGCGACCTGCAGATGGACCCGAATTACCTGCTGGCCCGGTTCACCCTCGGCAATTGCGAGGCGGAGAAAGGAGATCTGGCTGCGGCGATCTCCGAGTATCGAAGGTGCTGGCGCGCATGCGCGCGGTCGAGGTGCTGGGCAAGCGGGCAACGCTCAGGCGCGCGTTGGTTTCAAAGTCAGATTGCGCTTCCCAACCCGCAAAAAACCAATTTTTATTTCCTGTTCCTGGATTTATCCAGTATCCAACTCCCCCATAAGTTGTCAGTTTGTCCCATGATTTTTGAAGCCAAACAGGTAAATAAACCTGTGCCTTTCCATTATTAAAATTCGAATTATTTATGGTTGGCATTTCAACTATTGGAAACGTCCCGATTTGTGGAATGCGACCATTTTCCTGAATAAAGCGATATTTAATCCCGATTTCTGTTGAAGCATATCCGTATTGAAAGCTTTGAGAATTAACATAATTAAAATTTAAAGGCAATATCAAATGTACCTGAACATTTTCTATAAGCCCATAATTTACTTCGAAATGAGGCAAAGTACCTGTTATTAAATTATCATGTTTCAAATCAATAGTAGAAATATAATACTCCCAATGCCTGTATTCGACTGGTTCGGGATCGTCCGTATAAAATGGATGCCCAGCTTCAAGCATTGTTTGCAATAAACAGAAAAATAAAAAAATTAAAATTGAATGTTTCATGTTTGTAAAACAATGACTGAGTGCAAAAGTTGATTGGCAAAACAGATGATTAGCAATTTTAGAATTAAAAAAAATATTTTCTATTGTTAAATTGTATCTTTGCATTTTATTTTTATTAAAAATTATCTTCATTGAATTTTTCTGATTTTAACCTAAGCCCAACCCTTCAACAAGGACTGCAATCGATGGGTTATGATGCACCCACACCAATCCAGGAACTAGCAATCCCGGTAATAATGGAAGGAAAAGATTTAATTGCCTGCGCCCAGACAGGAACCGGCAAAACTGCAGCATACCTTCTTCCGCTTATCCATAAACTGACAGAAGCCCATGTCGGGTTGAACTCTTTTAAATGCCTTATTATTGTTCCAACACGCGAACTTGCAATGCAGATTGACCAGCAGGTTGAAGGCTTTGCATATTTTTGCCCGATAACCTCCATAACAGTTTATGGCGGCGGCGAAGGAAGCCTTTGGGATGTGCAGAAGACAGCTCTTACGGTAGGAGTTGAAATTGTAATTGCAACACCCGGACGCATGATATCGCATTTAAATTTGGGTTATGTCAATACTTCAGAGATCGAATATCTCATTTTGGATGAAGCCGACCGGATGCTCGATATGGGATTTTATGACGACATAATCCGCATAATCCGTTTATTGCCAGAAAAAAGACAAACACTTTTATTTTCTGCGACAATGCCTGACAAAATAAGGCAGTTGTCAAAATCTATTTTGAATAAACCGGAACAAATTAACCTCGCGGTTTCGAAACCAGCCGAAGGGATTGTCCAGGCTGCATATCTTGTAGAAGACAATTTGAAAAGGGAACTTATCATTGATTTATTAAAAGACAAAAAAGACACAAATGCATTAATTTTTTCTTCAAAGAAATCAACCGTAAAAGAAATTGAAAAGGAATTACGAAAACTGGGTTTGTCGGTTGCTTCAATTCATTCCGATCTGGAACAACGCGAACGCGAACAAACATTGCTCGATTTTAAAAACCGGAAAGTTCAGATACTTGTTGGCACCGATGTTGTTTCGAGGGGGATTGACATTATTGGCATTTCGCTTGTTCTGAATTACGATGTACCTTCCGATGCCGAAGATTATATACACAGGATCGGGCGCACTGCGCGAGCTGAGCAAACAGGTGTTGCCCTGACTTTTGTAAACAGGCAGGATCGTAGTAAATTTCACAGGATTGAAAAATTTCTTGAAACGCCAATTTTTAAAATACCATTGCCAGCACATCTTGAAAGTAAAGTTGTGCCATTCACCGAAAGCTATGAACCTAAAAAGCGGTTTAATAAATTCAAGAAAAAATCGAATTAACTTTTTAAAATATATTCAAAAAGGTGTTTTTCATTTTTGGTTGTCCTATAGACTGTTTTAGAATTTAAAAAGTCAAACACAGAGAAACATTTTTTCAATTAATTAAAATTTTAAAGTAATGAAATCCAGCATTTTTAATAAAAAACTGCAAAATAGAGAAAACACAGAGTTCACAGAGTAAAAAACCGCTTGCGGTTTTTTTATTCTCAATGGCCTCTGTGCCTTCTCTATTAAGCGAAAGTATGTAAATATTAGTAATAATCATGTTGAAATAATTTTACTTAAACAACTAAAAAAATCTCAGTGTTAAAATTTTCTATTAATCCCAAAGCTTCTTAGATTTATCAGAAAATTACAGATACTAAAACTCAATCCTGAAATTAACAACAGGCACAATTCCTGACCCCCTTACAATTTCTACCTGTTGGCTGCCCCCGCTATAATTGTAATACAATATATTTTCGTGGTTGAGTACGTTCTGGATATCTACGGAAACAATCCATGCAAATCCCCGGCTGTTGTTCCTGTAATTAGCTCCCAGGTTTAATTCAAAAACATCGGGCAACCTTCTGACATTTGTTGAATCAATATAATATGCTGCACGGTCTTCTATTATAGATTCTTTCAAATTGACTGGTGTTGCCCTTAAACCACCGCGATAACCAGTCTTTAGGTTAAGCCCGAAGGTATTGATTTTTCGTTTGCCAATTTTAAAATCTTTTCCTATCAGAAAATTCGAAATATAATTGCTATTGTAATTGGTATTGTACCATTGATTGTTACTAAGCCTGTACCTGGAATTAAAAAGTGAAAGTGTCACGAGGTAATAATAATTGCTTTCATAAAGTTTTTCGAAAGTCAGTTCAAGGCCATAGTTATGCCCCAGGCCTTTGTTTGTAAGCAAATAATCGGTTGTGCCATATGCGAGGTTAATGGTCGAAAAATTATTTGTAGTATCTTTTGCAACCGGGACATTAAATAGATATTGATAATATGTTTCTGCTTTTAACCTTATATACTGGGTTGGGGTAAATTCATAACCAATTACATTATGAAATGCTTTGCTAAGCGCAAGGTTTCTGTTTCCTTCCGGCAAATATCCATTATTCGAAAGAACATTTGCATAATATAATGGCAATGCCTCAATACGGCTGTGCAAACCCGAACCAAAGGTCAGGACATTATTATTGTCGATTTCATATTTTAGACTTGCTCTTGGCTCGGTCGAATAATCGCCGTTCAGCATAAATTTAAGCGTATGGACTCCGGCATACAATTCCAACCGGCTTGAAACTCTATATTTAGCCTGGACAAAAGCCTGCCACATTGATGTTTTGCCGGAAGTATCATCGATAACCTCAAATTCTTTCCTAAGCCATAAATAGTTTTCCTCAAACATATTTGCCCTTAAATTGCTATAAATCATACCCACACGGATCGATTATCGGGCGCCAAAGCTATGGTTGATTATTGCACTTGTCCTCATAGTCCTGTTTTGGTATTCTTCCCTGTGGTCTATCTGGCGAAAATAATTTGAGGCCTGGGAAATAATATAGCCCCTGTCCCACAAATCGAACTGCGTAGTGCCTGAAGTAACAATTTTAAGGTAAGTACGTTTGTTTGGAAAATTGTATTGATATTTAACTCCAATAATTCCCAGGTTATGGTTTTCATGTTCGTCCCTTTGCTGGGCCCAGTTGTTACTATTCCATTGCGAAGAATCTCTTAATGCCATTGTGCCGGTAGAATTATTTCCACCAACGCCGAAAATTTCAAAATTTCCATAATAATTTGTGGGAAGGTTAAAAACAAATGAAATATCCTGAAACTTTGATGGTACATTGTTGTCGCCCAAATTAGCAATATGTAGTTTGTCAACCAGGGCAAGTGTTGCATATCGATAATTAATAAGATACGAACCTTTGTAACCTTTTGCAAACGGTCCTTCAATCGTTCCCTGTGTGCCAACATCGCCAACAAGAATTGTCCCTTCCTGTGTGTCAGGGTTTCCTTTTCGTAAGTTTAAATCGATGACACCGGAAGTAGCATTGCCATATTCGGCAGGAAAAGCCCCGGTGAGAAAATCAAAAGCCGACAACATGTCCGAAGTAACCATGCTTAGCGATCCGCCTGAACCACCTTGTCCATCCGGAAAATGGTTGGGGTTAGGAATTTCAATTCCTTCAAGCCGCCATAAAATTCCTTTTGGAGAATTGCCCCGGATAACAATTTCATTTAAATCGACATCAACTGCGCTAACGCCTGCAAAAGAGGTCACCATTCTCGACGGGTCGTACAATCCGCCTGCATAGCGTGCTGCATCCTGCGGCCTTAACATGTTAACACTTACAGCCGACATGCTGTTTATCGATTGCATTTTATTTGTCGATATGACAACATCTTTTAGCGTGGTTATACTTTCCCTTAATTCTATATTTAAAACCACTTCTTTTCCCGAAGTTATCAATACATCCGGAACCGACATATTTTCATAGCCGGTATAACTCACCAAAAACGATTGCCTGCCAATTGGCACATCAAATGTAAAAATACCAGCAGTATCGGTAGTTGTAGCAATTGTTGTATCGGCATTTGCCAGGATAATAGCAGCGCCAGGAAGGGTTTCTTTTGTCTCTTTATCAATAACTTTTCCCTTTACGGTTTGAAGAACGGTTCTGAGAAAAACAAACTTGTGTGAAAAATAATAAGCTTAATAAAAGTATAAGAATAATTAATGGTTCTTGAAATGACGAAAATAACATTCTATATTTCAGGCACAGTACATTTTCAATCATAATAAACTTTTCTTTATTTGACATGGATTTGTACGTACAAAATTTTTCAAGAATATGTTTCACGCTCAAAGTTACCAAATATTAAGTTGCATATACAAGAATAGTTTGAAGTTATAAATTCTTTAAATTTGGTGAAATATTTATATTTACAATTCAATGTCGTTTAGTTAAGCTTATCTTTCTATTTTGAACGACGTTTCGACAAGCTCAACGTCCCTTTATTAAAAGTTGGACACTGAGCCTGTCGAAGTGTTTTTCCCTTAACTAAACGACATTGATTTACAATTATATAAAAAATGCGGAGAAAAGATAAAGAAATAACGGACCATAAATTAATTGTAGTAATATTATCGGAATCGATGATATGCAGAATTGCTATGATTGACAATGATGTTCCTTATATAATGCCTTTAAATTATGGATACTTTAATAATGCTTTGTATATTCATTCTGCTTCCAAAGGTAAGAAGATAGAAATTTTAAAGAAGAACAACAGGGTTTGTTTTGAAATAGAAAACTATGTTGAAATTATCAAACATGATGAACCATGCCATTGGAGCACAAAATATCGTTCACTAATTGGTTATGGAACCGTTGAAATTATTAATGATTTTGATAGGAAGAAGGAAGGCCTGGATATTATAATGGCCCAGCATGGAAAAACCGGCACAAACTTTTATAATGAAAATAATATAAACGCTATTGTAATCCTAAAATTGAATATTGAAAGTATTTCCGGTAAACAATCTGGAAACTGGGATTGAAAAATACTAAATAAACTTTTAACCTTATTTCAGTTTCTTCGAAACTTCCGAACCCTATATTGCTCAGTCTGGCAATAATTATTTCAGTTTCTTCTTCAAAAAAAGTCCAGATTAATATTTCGTCTTCATAACAATAGTTCGGTAAATATTTAGGTGTAATTTGGTGACTTGGTGATTTTGTGGCTATTATGAATTTCTTGCCACCAATACACAAAAACACCAAATATCACCAAGTCAACAACCACCTTCTAAGAAAGTGGCTTGAAAGATCGGCCAAAGGCCTCTTAAAACAAATATCCAAAAAAATATCCTAAATAATCCAATTCAAAAATACAACGCATAAATAATGAAATAATTCCAGGCATAGCCAAAGTTACATGACCACCTTCAAAGAAGGTGGTTTGTTAAGTCTGAACCAAATATCACCAAATCAATTACATATAAATTCACATTAAAAATATACCGAACTATTGCATAATAATCCATTAAAAAATTAAAAATCAGATATATAGACATTAGAGAATTAAATGGGAATATTTTTTTTCTAAATGCCTATAGCCTGTAAAGCATAAAAAGCAATAAAATCAAAAAGACTTAACAATAGCTATGAAGCTTTCTGGCTTCAATGCAGCGCCACCAATTAATCCACCGTCAACATCAGGATTGGCGAACAGTTCGGCAGCATTTTTGTCATTGCAGCTACCACCGTATAGTATAGAAATTTTTTCTGCAACTGTTTTTCCAAATTTTGATGCAACTGTTTCACGTATATATTTATGAATTTCCTGCGCCTGCGCTGATGTTGCGGTTTTGCCAGTTCCGATTGCCCAAACCGGTTCATATGCAATTACCAATTTGCTAAAGTCGGCTTCCGCCAAATCGAAAATTCCATTTTCCAATTGGCTTTTTACAACTTCGAAATGTTTGTTTGTTTCCCTTTCGGCCAATACTTCTCCAATACAAAAAATTGGAGTCAGATTATTTGCAAGTGCCAGTTTAACCTTTTTTGCAAGAATAGCATCAGTTTCATGATAATATGATCGTCTTTCGGAGTGACCGATGATTACATATTTTGCACCAGCCGAAGCTATCATCGCAGCCGATATTTCACCTGTAAAAGCACCGCTTATTTCAGCAGCACAGTTCTGGGCGCCGAGTTCGACTTTCTTTATTATTTTTTTAACTTCAGTAAGATGTGTGGCAGGTGTGCAAACTATAACAATTGCACTATTATTCACCTGCGATGCAAGCGTTTCAACATCCATGGCTAATTTAACGCCTTCAGAAAGCGTTGTATTCATTTTCCAATTACCGGCAACTATTTTTTTTCTCATTCGGTTTAAAGTTTTTTAATTTTTAAGGCCACAAAATTAACAAATATGTTCAAAGTTTCAAGTCGCTGATAAACTAACTTCCCTGAACATTTAATTTTGAAAAACTAATTCGTAAGTTTAATGAGATTAATCCTACTTTTTCTGTATGTGCAGCACTGATTTTTAATTTGAATTTGAATTAGGAAAAGGGAATATTATTTAAATTTGTCTAACCAGGTCAAAGCTTCTTCAGGGCCGGTGAACAATTTGAAATTATAATTGGTCCTGTTTTTGACTACATTCTCAATAAAATTAGCCCTTTCATCAGGAAAGTTGTTTGGGTCATAAACAACTGCACATTTATAATTTGATGTCAATCCAATGGTTTCGCCTATTTTGCTCATGGCTTCAAAACCTTCTATTATCGATTGCCCTAAAAAACATTGTCGTATATCAAAAAGCAAGGAATTGCAATTATATTCTTTTGAAAGCTCCAGTGCTTTTTTGGTTGTTTCTTTAGCATTAATAGTTGTCACCTCGCCAATTGGTTTAGCAAACACTATTTTATTGTCATTGTCGTAATAAGCTGTTAGTTCCATATTATTTAAAATTACAACTAACCTTTTTTATACAATTATTGCATCTTTTTGTTTATTGCAGACTAATCTGATCCTGTTTCTAAAATAAAAAATCCGTTTCATTTATGATTTTGTGCCCTTGATTTTAATTTCTTTACTTAATGAATTTCATTCAAATTTACAAAAAAATTTGAAAAGATTTTTTCAGTATCTTAATTTTCATTTGTTCTCCTGATTGGTGATGTATATCCTCAAAATTTTATATTTTGTGATGTACAAGAATTTAGTCAGGAGTTTGGACAAAGTGTAGAAGCTTATTGTTTCGGAAACATCCAGATATCGCCGCAAGACAGACTTGTTAATACAAGTACTGTAACTTACTGCTCGAATGGTTGGCGCTGGATTGTTTCTTTATGCTATGATATCCCGGTGATTTATTTAGTCAAAAAGTGAGCAATAATTTTTTACTTTTGACACTCATTTTAAATTCAAAGCTATGTTTAAAATAAATGAATATTTTGAGGGAAGAGTTAAATCCATTGCTCTTGATTCCGCCGAAGGTACAGCAACTATTGGAGTAATGGCAAAAGGCGAATACGAATTTGGAACTTCAACCGTTGAAATTATGACTGTAATTTCAGGAAAGCTTTCAATTCTGCAACCAGGAGAAAAGGAATGGAAAACTTATAAAAAATTTGAATCTTTTAAAGTCGATAAGGGCATAAAATTTAAAGTTAAATGTGATGAAGGCACTCCATACTTCTGTTTATATAAATAATATTTATTACTAATTACAAATGACAAATTACAATTTGAAGATGAATAAAAATCAGATTATAATTGGATATTGGGTTATGTAATGGCTAATATAAGATATTTAGTTTTTTGCAATTTGTAATTAAATGTCGATGATTTAAGCCGATTATTTTGCAAGTACGTTTCGACTTCGCTCAACGTACACATTTTGCTAAAGATGAACCCTGAGCGGAGCCGAAGGATTTTTCGTAAAGTCAACGACATTGATTTGTAATTCGTAATTCGTAATTCGTAATTTGTAATTCGTAATTTGTAATTCGTCTTGTGCATTCTTCAACTTCAGTAACATATAAAGACATTTTCAAGCTAAGCCTTCCTATTATGGCGGGCAGCGCTATTGAAAATATAACTGCCATTACCAATACTGCATTTTTAGGAAGGGTTGGCCAAGTTGCATTGGGTGCAGTTGCAATCGGGGGTATTTTTTATCTGGCCCTTGTAATGATCGCTTTTGGTTTTGGAATTGGTACACAAATTATCGTTGCAAGGCGATATGGTGAAAAAAAATATAAAGACATTGGCAACACATTGCACCATGCAGCAATATTTATGTTGCCTGTAGCTATTTGTATACTTATCATTTATTTAATTTTTGGGAATTCTTTTTTTCATAGTTTTCTCAAATCTAAAGATGTTGAAAATGGGGTCAGGGATTTTATGATGTTTCGAATCTGGGGCATTTTATTTGCTTTCATCAATATCCTTTTTAAGGCATTTTACACAGGTGTACAAAAAACAAGGATAATTGGAACAAGTAGCTTAATAATTGCTGTTACAAATATATTTTTTGATTTTTCGTTAATTTTTGGACATTTTGGTTTGCCATGCATGGGTGTTGCAGGTGCAGGGCTTGCATCTGTAATAGCAGAAATTGCAGGAACAATATTCTTTATATTTTATACTTCAAGCAGAAGTGACATTAATGAATTCAGGTTAACAAGTTTTTCGAGATTTGAATTCAGTAAATTGAAAAGAATTTTTAAAGTGGCAAGCCCCGTGATGCTTCAATTTTCAATCTCGTTCGGCGGTTGGTTTGTTTTCTTTGCACTTGTGGAACAAATGGGCGAAGTGCAACTTGCTGTTTCAAATATCATGCGTACTTTTTACATGATCGTTTTGCTTCCGATATGGGGTTATGCTTCGGCCACAAATACGCTTGTAAGCTTTAAGATAGGAAGTTCAAAAACAAACGAAATTGGTCCAATGGTAAGAAAAACACTCTGGTTAAGCCTTGCCAGTGTTTCGATATTGGTATTCCTGACAGACATTTTTTCACAATATTTTTTTAAAATTTATACAAACGACCAAATTTTATTACAGGCTTGTTACCCGGTTTTGATTGTTGTTAGCATTAGTTCAATTTTAGTTTCCACTGCATTTATTTTATTCAATGTTGTTTCGGGTGCAGGAAAAACAGTTGTTACACTTATTACCGAATTTATTGTAATAAGTATTTATGTAGCCTGGACATTCTTTCTTGTACACTCAGGAAAGGCCAGTATTGCTCAAGTATGGACTTCAGAAATACTATACGGCCTTTTCATGGGATCAATTTCTGGTTTGTACCTGAAATTCGGAAACTGGAGAAAATCTGTTGTTTAGATGATTGAAAAATTAATTTGTATCTATTATGCATAAACTACTTGCTTTTTCAACTCATAATTCTTCCTGTTCAATGAATCGCGCCTCGCCAGGCAGTTTTCATGATAAAATAGAAACGAATCAATCGCCGAGTTTGAAAGTTTCTCAATAAAGTTAATCCTTTCGTCAATTTCAATTTGCCGCAAACTGTTGTATGGACAATTATGTAGCGCGTTATTAAACGGGCAAGCAAATATTAACCCGCCCAGGTTTTCAGTTTTGTAATAATTGATCGGGGTTTTCATGGGTCAGATTTTAGTCCTGTTCATAATTAAAAAATATAAAACATAAATTATACCAAAAATTGCAAATAGCAGAAATAAAAATTTATACTAAAAAATTAAAAACGTTGAAATGTTCGAAAATGACCACAATTGAATAATTTCGTACATTTTGCTTTTTTCAAAAAGATGTTTCGTCCACTATTAAGGTTGCTTTTATTTAAAGACAATTGGAGATTAAATATTCCCTATCTATTTTTGTATTTACACATTAACAAAATATTATAAAATGAGAAACGTTCCAAAGGACGAGCTTGATGAGCGTATGGCCAGGTTTAGAAGAAAAATGGATATTCAAAACCAGGATTGGGAATTTGCAGTAATTTTTAGCAAGATAAACCAGTTTTATTTTACCGGTACAATGCAGGAAGGAATGCTCCTTATTCCCCGAAACAATGAAGCTGAATTATGGGTTCGCCGAAGTTATGAAAGGGCAGTTGATGAATCGTTATTTCCAATTATCAGACAAATGGAAAGCTTTCGTGAAGCTACCGCCTTTTTTCAGAATATTCCCGATACAGTTTATTTAGAAACAGAATTCGTCCCGATGGCTATGTATCAAAGGTTTCAGAAATATTTTCCATTCAAACATATCAAGCCATTGGATTTGCAGGTTGCATCTGTGAGGTTTGTTAAAAGCAAGTATGAATTGGATTTGATGAGACAATCGGGCAAAATTCACCAACATGTTTTAGAAGAAAGAGTTCCTGAAATTCTTAAAGAAGGTATTAGCGAAACTGAACTGGCAACACAGCTTTATTCGGCCATGGTCGAAGAAGGGCATCATGGTATAGCAAGGTTTGGTATGTTCGATACAGAAATGCTAATTGGCCATATTGCATTTGGCGAAAGTTCGATTTACCCGACTTATTTCAACGGCCCCGGCGGCAATTATGGGTTAAGCCCGGCAGTACCTATGCTGGGCAATCGGGATAGAAAGCTCAAAAAAGGAGATTTGGTGTTTATCGACATTGGTTGCGGTGTTGACGGATATCATACAGATAAAACCATGACTTATATGTTTGGAAAGCCATTACCGGAATATGTCCTTAGAACTCAGCAACAATGCATAGAAGTGGAACACAAGTTGGCATCAATGCTAATTCCCGGTGCTATTCCTTCTGAAATATATACAAATGTTATGGAAAGCCTTGAACCTGAATTCATCGAAAACTTTATGGGCTATGGCAACAGGCAGGTAAAATTTCTTGGTCATGGCATAGGGCTTACGATAGACGAATTGCCAATAATTGCTAAAGGGTTTGATGAACCGATTGTCGAAAATATGGTATTCGCACTCGAACCTAAAAAAGGCATAAAAGATATTGGAATGGTGGGAATTGAAAATACATTCATTGTTACACTTAACGGCGGACAATGTATTACCGGTGACCATCCCGGGTTAATCAGGGTT
>CAVSGB010000040.1:0-4128 GCA_963726845.1 uncultured Bacteroidota bacterium
TATTCTTTAATTTTTTCGTCAAGAAATTTTACTTGTTGTTTTGCCATGAATTCATTAAATGTTTCTATATTCTCAGATTCTTTAGACTTTTTAAGCGCCTGAAGATATTCCTTTGAATCTTCAACATACACCTTTGATAAAGGAACCCCATAATAGGTTTGAATATAATTCATAAATAACCTTGATGTCCTTTTATTACCATCGCTCCAGGGATGAATATAAACGAGGTTAAAATGTGCAGCAAAACTTAACTTATAAATTTCTTTATTTGTTAATCCTTTAATCATTTTTGACTTTATTTCGTTGCATAACATTTCAGTTGCCGTTGGTATTTTCTGTGGTGCTAAATAATAACCTAATGCCTCAGAAAAAGCTTGCGTAAGACGAAATTCACCTTTTCTACCATCACTTTCACCTAATGCGGAATTTACAAGTTGACCCGTATTTTTCATGTTACAGGAATTCAAATCTTTTAGTAATTTTGTAGAAGGTAGTTCCTTGTTGTTTGCAAATTTTAAAGCAAGCAATAGAGCTTCATAATTATCTTTAACCATTAAATGGTGTTCCATTGGCTTTCCTTTTGCAGTAATATTATCGTCAAGCAAAAGTTGCGTATCAAGTTCTGTAAGTGTAGAGCCTTCTAAAGCTGTTGAATTATAAACTATTGAATAATAATGAAACTTCTCAAAGTCTGCTACATTATCAAACCCTATTTTATTAAAATCTTCAATCAAATCACTTAGTTCTTTCCAAATATCATTCATAGTTGATGTGTTTTGTGAGAATTCTTAAATTTCACTTTCTTTGATTATACGTTCTTTCATAGCTTCATATTGCTCAGTTGTGATAAGTTTTTTATCGTGCATTTTCTTTGCTGTTTTTAACTTTGATTCAATACTTTCTTTCCCAAATATTTTATAAAGTCCTTTATAAATACCATACACAATTGCAATTAAAACAATAAGAATTAAGAATATGTGCCCACCACTTATAAATTCTAAAAATGTTGTTTTCATATCTGTTGAGTTTTGAGATATTACATTGACATCCCTTGTGAATTATTTTCGTTTATCTCTTGTGAAATATATTTATCAAAAGCCGCATTTATTGTATCTTTTACATTTCCCCAAGTTTTACCATTTAAACACTCAGGATCATCCTGTTTTTCGCAAGGCTCAAATGACGTTATTTTTTCTATTACCTGCCTTAAATCATTATATGGATAACGTTCCTGATAGAACATTGTCATATCTTTAAAAGTATAATGTGCTAATATCTCAGCAATGTCCCAATAATCCTTTTTTACCTGTCTGGTTGTTATTGCCTCTAATTTCATGGCTGCAATTTCCTCAATATGTGCAATCCTTATCCCTTCTTCTAAAATGACAGATCTTATATTTTCTTCATTGCAACCAATATCCGCTTTTAATTCTTTTATAGTACCAGGTATCGGAAAATATATTGATACGCCAAAACCTGTAGGTTTTATTTCTTTTCTTGGAAAATAATTTTGCAATAATAGTTTCAATTCGCCCCCTTCAATATAGTTAGGTGAAAACATATCAATATCTAGGCTTTTGCGGTGTCCTAACATTAAACTTAAAGCCGTTCCACCAACTAATCTGTAATCTTTTAAAACATCAAGTTTCATCAAACAAACTAATGTTTCATAAAGGAAGGGAGATACTGTTTCTTTGTGTAACATTTAAATTTGCTTTTATTTATCCTAAAAATAACAGATGCTAACTGTAATCCCTCTTGTGTAAGGTTTTCGGCATTTATTAGGGTTTCAAATACTTTATTTTTACCATAGAAAGAAATAATTGTTATAATATCATTCCACTTTCCATAATCAAATATCTTACAGATAATATATTCGTAATTATCTTTAAAATTAAGCTTATTGAAATCATGTTCCCAAAAAGCCCTGGATGATATGTTTGGAATTTTATTCATAATGATTTTGAACTTATTTTTTCATCAATTTCAGTAAGTAATACTTGTAATTCTATCTCCATTTACTTGTTTCTTTAGCTATAAATCTTAAAATTGACGTTTTATGATACTATTTTAAATTACTTCTTAAACGGTTTAATTCATTTACTACATGAGAACTTATATTACTTGCAACAGTTATAGTTTTTTCATCGGAATTAGGATGGTTCAACACTTTTGATGTTTGCTTACCAATTTCTTGATATATTTCAATTAGTTCATCCATGTCTAATATTTAAAAGTTTCTATAATTAAGGAACAAACATTTTTACATGTATTAGCATTCATTATGCCCAATTTCTCAATTAACCGGCTTTTATCAACACTTCTTATCTGGTCAATGACTAACTGTCCATTTTTGCCCTTAAAATCACAATTAAGCCTAGTTGGATAAGGTTTAATTATGCTTGTCATAGGTATGATTACTACGGTATTTAGAAACTTATTTGCTTCATTTGGGGAAACTACCAGGCATGGACGGACTTTATTGATTTCAGAACCTTTTGTTGGGTTCAGTTCAATGTTCCATACTTCAAACCGCTTTAACATGTCCATTCCTTTTTATCAAATTCATTTTCTGTATCATCGGAAAAATCGGGTTTAAAGCCTTTGGAAATTGCATCGGCAAATTGTTTTTCCCAATCGCAGCGGATTGAAGTATCTTTTAAGGGTGTAATTAGTATTCCACCATCTTTAATTTGAACATTGACCAATTTGCTTTCTCCTAGAGTGGTCAATATTCTTTTCGGTATTATAAGCCCTTGTGAATTTCCTATCTTAACAATTGTTGCTTCCATAATTAAAATATTTATTACAAATATACAAAATAAAGTTATAACATGTTATAACCAATATTAAATAATTTCTAATTAAATTTCACACTATTTTTTAATCTTGATCGATTTTAAAGCGTCCTTAAATTCTCTCGTTGGTTTAAAAGTTGGAACAAAGTACTCCGGGATGACTACAATGGTATTTTTTGAAATATTCCTGGCTTTTTTCATGGCACGTTTTTTCACGACAAAACTTCCAAAGCCCCTGAAATAAACATTTTTGTTTTTGACCATTGAGTTTTTCACGGTTTCCATGAACGCCTCGATGGTTTTTGTTACTACCAGTCTTTCAACCTTTGTCCTTTTCGAAATTTCTTCTACGATGTCTGCTTTTGTCATGATTTTTATGTTTTAATAATAGGATAAATTATTTTATTTAAAAATTTCCTTTTGCTACTTAATCTCTACCCCGACAGCCCTCAGATATTTATAAAATGTCGCCTTGCTTTTTATCCCTGAGAATTCCATGATATAACTTACGGCGTACTTGGGCTTTAGGCTTTGGTAAAGTGAAGCTGCTGCATGGGCAATTTTTAATTTTTCGTCCGTGATGCCAGGCTTCCGTCCCCCTTTAAGGCCTCTTTGCCGTGTGGTGGCAAGGCTGGTAATTGCCCGTTGCCTGCGCTTGTCCTGGTGGTATTTGGCTAGTACCGTAAACAACCTGTTGTCCCCACGTAGGATATCATCGATGTCCAGGCTGGTAAAAGTAATTCTAAGGCGATGAGCCTGTCCACCAGCTGGACCAGCTCCAGGGTGGTGAGGTTAAAAATATCCAGGGCGCAAACCAATAAAGAGTCACCGGCACGTATACCAGGTTTTGACAAGGCAGCTTCCAGTTTTTCGGCACCGCTGCGGCCTTCCTCGGCCGAGTCGAGATCGTCGGCATGCGCCTCGGTCCAGCCATCGGGCGAGCCGTTGCGTAGAAAGGCGACGCCACGCAGGTCCGAGAAATCCTGCTCGATCCCTTTCTTTGCGATCCGGTGCGCAACCTCGACCAGGGCCCGCTCGGCGTTGCCGTAGAGCAGCAGATCGGCTTTGGCGTCGAGGAGGATCGAGCGGCGCACCTTGTCCGACCAATAGTCGTAATGCGCGATGCGTCTCAGCGACGCCTCTATGCCGCCCAGCACGATGGGCGCGTCGGAAAAGGCCTCGCGCGCCCGCTGGGCATAGACGATGGTCGCGCGGTCGGGCCGCCTTCCGCCCTCGCCGTTCGGCGTATAGAAGTCGTTGTGTCTCAGTCTCCGGTCGGCCGTGTAGCGGTTGACCATCGAACAAGACGACGAGTCGAGGGAAGAACATT
>CAVSGB010000041.1:0-16081 GCA_963726845.1 uncultured Bacteroidota bacterium
AACCTTGTAAGTGCATCAAACCAATATGGTTTTTATTCTATTAGTCTGGTACCCGGCAATTACAATATTTCATTTTCGTATGTGGGTTATAAAAATATATTGAAAACATTGAATTTGAAAGAAAACATTTCTTTAAACATAGAATTGGAAGAAGAAACCCAGGAATTACAGGAAGTGGTTGTCAAAGCTGAAAAAGCTGATATTAATATAAAAAAGCCGGAAATGAGCGTTGCTAAATTAGATATGAAAACAATTAAAAGTATTCCGGCAATGTTTGGTGAAGTCGATGTGATTAAAGCTATCCAAATGTTACCTGGTGTAGTGCCTACAGCAGAAGGCAGCTCTGGTTTTAGTGTACGGGGAGGTGGAATTGATCAAAACCTTATTTTACTCGATGAAGCAACTGTTTACAATGCGTCCCATTTAATGGGCTTTTTCTCAGTATTTAATAATGATGCAATTAAGGATGTCACTCTATACAAAGGGGATATCCCAGCCCAGTATGGAGGAAGGCTTTCTTCTGTTTTAGATGTTAGGATGAAAGAAGGGAATAATAAAAAATACAAGATTACTGGTGGTATAGGTTTGCTTTCAAGCCGGCTTACCATTGAAGGGCCTGTTATTAATGATTCAACTTCATTTTTAATTTCAGGACGCCGTACCTATGCCGATATATTTTTTCCATTGGCAACAGATTCCGGATTGAAAAAGAGTATACTTTATTTTTATGATTTTAATTTAAAACTCAATCACCAGTTTGATAACAATAACAGGCTATTCATATCCGGTTATTTAGGCCGCGATAATTTTGGACAAAGGGGAACTTCAAGTATTGGTTTTGGCAACAAAACTTTAGCCACAAGGTTGAACCACCAGTTCTCAGGTAAATTATTTGCCAATTTTACTGCTCTTGTAGCCAATTATGCCTATTCACTTTATATGACCCAGGGAGGCAGTGATTATTATTGGAACTCAAGCTTATTAGACTATAGTTTAAAAGCCGATTTTAATTTTTATGCCACTCCTGAAAATGAAATCAGGTTTGGTATTTCAACAACCTATCACAATATGATGCCTGCCGATGCCTTGATGATAGGTAAAACTGACTCGTCAGAAATAAACATTAATTTACCAAGGAGTTACGATCTTGAGCATGGAATATATATTTCTAACCAGCAAAAAATAAGTGACAAAATAACTTTGAAATATGGCATTAGGTTCTCTGCATTTCAAAATATTGGCAAAACAACGTTATATAAGTATGATAGTAATCATAATCCCGTTGATACATTAAATTATGGAAAAGATCAAATTTTCAACACTTACACTGGTTGGGAACCAAGATTGGGCCTGATATACAATATTAATGATTTTTCATCGGTCAAAGCCAGTTATTCGCGCACTATTCAATATATGCAGCTTGCGTCGAACTCAAATGGAGGAATGCCTTTGGATGTTTGGTTCCCGGCCACGCCCAATGTGAAACCCCAAAAGGCAGACCAATTTGCCATAGGCTATTTCAGAAATTTTTCTGACAATGATTTTGAAACTTCTATCGAAACATTCTATAAAAACCTTAATGATGTTGTAGATTTTAAAGACCATGCCCAGCTTTTAATGAACCCGTTGCTTGAAGGTGAGGTAAGAGTGGGAAAAGCCCATAGTTACGGTGCAGAATTTTTAATCAGGAAGAATGAAGGGAAAGTAAATGGATGGATAAGTTATACCTATTCTCGCGCAATAAGGCAAATTGCCGAAATAAATGGTGGAAAAGAATATCCGGCGCCTTACGATAAACCCAATACAATTAATATTGTTGTAAACACCGAAATATCAAGTCATTTAAATTTCTCTGCCAATTGGATATATGCAACAGGCACACCGATAACTTTTCCAGTTGGTACTTTTGTTTATGAAAATTCCATTAATAAAATATATTCAAGCCGGAATGGTTACAGGATGCGCGATTACCACCGGCTCGACCTTTCCCTTACAATTCACGGAAAGCCTCATCCTGAGCGTTTATGGCACGGTGAGCTCGTTTTATCCTGCTACAATGTTTATGGGCGCCATAACGATTGGATGATCAATTTTGTTCAGGATCCAAATGATCCTCAAAAAATAAGGGTTGAAAGATGGTACTTGCCATTTATCTACCTTCCCGGGATTACTTATAATTTCAATTTTTAATAGATAAAACTTTAATTAATGAAAGCGAAAAAATTTAAATATAAATTGATATT
This sequence comes from uncultured Bacteroidota bacterium, assembly GCA_963726845.1. Classification (GTDB taxonomy): domain Bacteria; phylum Bacteroidota; class Bacteroidia; order Bacteroidales; family DTGW01; genus CAVSGB01. The sequence goes on from CAVSGB010000041.1 coordinate 2,244, forward strand.
TCTCTTAGCCACAATAATTTTAATTGCCTCTTGCACCGAAGACATTACCAATGAAATAAAATTAGACAACACTTATGTAAGGCTTGTTGTAGATGGAAATTTCACAACAGATACTACCGCGCAAAAAGTAATTTTATCAAAATCAGGCAGTGCAGTCGGCGGCGATTCGATTAATTATGTTTCGAATGCAATAGTCTCAATTACCGATGGGACGACCTTATTTCCACTTACTTTAACAAAAAAGGGGACTTATGAAACAAAACCGGATGTATATGGTATTCCTGGAAGAACTTATACTTTAAATATTACTGTCGATTTAAATAATGATGGTGTAATGGAACAATATACAGCCTCTTCATTGTTAAGGGGTGAGAACCCAATTGATTCTATTCATGTTGTAATGGAAAATAATAACAGAAACAAGAGTTGGATAATCAACCTTTTTGGTTTAGATAATGGCCAAAGCAGAAATTATTACCTGATGAAGGCATTGAAAAATCATATTATGCTGACAGACAGTGCGTATGAATACGATCAGATTGGGAATAATATTGGATTTGAAGGTAAATATTACATGGGGTTTGCAGTTTATAGATTAAGTTACGATAAACCTGATGAAAGACTTGTTCCAGGCGATACTGTCACACTTGAAATGGATGGCATAACAGAAGATTATGCAAATTATTTAATCGCATTTATCACCGAATATTACCCTAAAATACCTATGTTTAGTGGCCCTTCCGCTAATATTCCTACAAATGTATATCCTCAGGATAATGCTGTCGGTTTTTTTGCAGCCTATTCTATTAGTCGGAAATCTGTAATTTATAAATAACTCTACAATTTTATAAGGCTAAGCAAAAATCTTTTGACCAGCTCATTGTTCTGACTATAATCGATTCTAATTAATTGAAATATAATAGTTTCGTATTTTAATTAAATTCTGATTCAATTTTTTTTTCTATAATAGAAAAACATTCATATCTTTAAAGATAGTTTCATTTAAAATTTGATTTCTATTCATCGAATATTGACATCTTTTATTGTTATTCAAAATTTTGCAGTATTGATATTGAATAGACTATATTGGTAAAATTTTTATATATATTAAGATGCTTATATCGTTTATTTTTTATTATATTTGTTCAAAATATTTTAAAATAATTCTCTTTTAGATTATTAATTTTTCAGTTTTCAGCCTCAGTTTTTAATTAGTTATGGATGCCATTTTAAAATTAAAAATTTAGTGTTATAAAATACTAATCTCAAATTTCTATTGAAGACAACTCTATAATTTATAAAAACCTTTAAAATTATCTTTTATGAAAAAACTATTACTAAATTTTCGAAAATCCTTAATAACAGGGATCTTCTTAGGTTCGACCATGTTCTCTTTATACGGGGGTAATAAATGGTATGTATCTACTTTGGGCAACGATGCTTCGGCAGTTGCAAATAATATTCTGAAACCGTGCCTGAATATTTCTGCCGCCTGTTGGGAAGACCAGCAATGGCGATTCGGTTATAATAACCCGGGGAAGCTACAACATTAGCAGTAAGATCCAAATAACCAAGAACATCGTTATTGCCAATTATAATAGGAAAGATTCAGTGGTTATTAATAACTTGAGTTTAACAGACCCTGTTTTTTCAATTGCAACAAGTGGCAATAAAGCAAAAATAATAGGTTTGATTTTCAGTACTCAAATTTCTTCTGATGCAATAGAACTTTCAAATGGTGCAACACCGGAAATCAGGGGTTGCCAGTTCAATTTTTTTGGCACTGCAATATATTCAACTGCCTCTTATCCAAACATCAACCATAATATATTCAATACTGATACTACTGCTATTTCTTTTGATGTAATTGCAAACAAAGACTCAATTATTAACAATGATTTCAATGGGGATTATTATTCAATAGCAGCAATTAGCAGTGCAGGTTCACCAGAAGACCCAAATTATGTAATTAAAAACAACATTTTTTTTAATTACACTGCTTTATTTGATTTTACAAATACAGGCAAGGTTACTTATAATCTTTATGATTCCTATGATTATCCAGGATTTAGCGATGCTTCAAATATTTATAACGACCCTTATTATTTTAACCAATCCAATGGTATCCAATCTGTGAGTTCTCCATCAATAGATGCAGGCGATCCGGGTTCTCCTAAAGATCCCTGACGGAACTAGGGCCGACATAGGCGCTGTACCTTACTATCACATGAAATTGACTCTTAATAAGGTTATAAATGAAACTGGACTTGATAAAAAAGACGGACAAATTATGGTCGGCGCCATTGGTGGTAACGGAGCTTATACATATTACATAAATAGTGCATTTAAAGGCAGCCTGAATGTCTTTACAGCGCTGGCCCGGGTATATATAATGTTGTTATTGAGGATGCAGAATATACCGACATCGTGATCAACGATACTATTGCTGCATACAATAGTCAACCAGCATGTGCAATCTCCATTGGTGTTGTTGATAATGGTGAAGGTAATTTTACGATTTCACCCATAACCCTTGCAGGTACAATCGGGCCGAACAGCTGGATGTGGAATTTCAATGGTAAAGTATTTCAAAGAAGTACCGCTTTCGATACTACACTTAAACAAGGCTCATACGTCATAAAACTTACCGCAACTGGTCCAAGCTGCGGCGGCCGATTTCGGCAAACGATACTACAATTATTTATAGTACATCAAATAATGATTGTTCACCGTATGAAATTGATGACTATCCAGATTCTACGGGTTTAAATATAATGGTTGTTGCACCGGTTTATTCGGACTCTCTGCCATCGCAGTGGATATGGAACTTCGGCGATAAATCAGGTACAATCACAACCAAAACCGATACAGTTTATCATACATTTTTGGTTGCAGGAGATTATAATATAGATGTAAAGACTTTTAGTCCGAATTGTTCCGGGGAAAGTTCAATTACCGATTATATGGTTTATAGCAACAATTGCAGTGCAACTTTTACAGTTAACCAATTAAACGATAGCGTATTTCAGTTCGTCAATACTTCATTGAAATATGAAAATGTAAGATGGTATATTGATTCAAATGATCCGGTTGTTGATTCTCTTAAATCATATACCTATAAATTCGACTGGCCAGGCACGCACGAAGTTTGGCTCGAAGTCAGCAATAGCACTGGTTGCGATGTCTATTCCGAAACCCATTTTGTCGATGTAATAGGAACGGATTGCTATGGCGAATTTTATACTGATGTTACAGATTCTTTACAACTAACATTCTATGGATCATATTACAATAGCGATAACACTACTGCCACATGGAAATGGTATTTTGGCGATGGTGACAGTTTGATTGTAAAGAATTCTAAAGACAATAACGATACAGTTGTCCATACCTACAAGGCCAGCGACTTTTTTAATGCAGTATTGATTATCGATGGCAATGTTTGTTCTTCAATGTATGAACAGACTGTAAGTACAACAGTAGTATTCTGTGCAACTCCAATAATTACGAAAGTTAAAGGCATTGGCAGGGATACTCTGATACTTAATGCAAGCAGTAAAGCTACTTCTTACAACTGGGAAGTAACAGGCGACTATGGAATGGATAACTATTATACTACAAAAGATTCGACAACAACCATAGGTTTTCCAACCGATGGTTCATATTGGGTTTATGTCAATACAGTAAATAATAACAACGGTTGCAATGAATGGCCTATCCGTTCGAAATAATGATTGGCGATAGCGGCTGTTCAGCTTATTATTGGGTTGATCCTGTTCAGGATTCGCTTATTATCGATTATGGTGTCGAAACAGATTCTTACCCGGGCCGGGATTATCTTTGGGACTTCGGTGACGGATACACATCACGCGATTCAGTGGGCCGGCATACTTACCGCGATTCAGGAGTATATACAGTAAAACTATCTGTGGTAAATAATGCAGTAAGTTGTAATTCGAACTATACCCAAAATATTACTGTAGGAAATGTACCGTGTTCCGCTGACTTTAATGTTGTACCACAATCTGGAAATGTTGTTAAGTTTAACACTTCTAAAGGTGGTGCGACTTATTTCTACTGGGATTTTGGCGATGGAAACTATAGTACCGATGCCAATCCGGTAAATTCATATCAGCAGGCAGGCAAATATGACGTACAGTTATCGGTTTGGAACGAAAGTGGTTGCTATAATTATTCTGACAAATCTATAATTGTAGGCGATGTCTCTGCTTTAACAATTGCCGATTTTACTTATTTTATTGCTACCGATAATAAAACAGTGACGTTCACCAATAAATCGACCAAAGCAGCAAACGAATTTTATTGGACTTATGGCGATGGTTACGACGATACTATCAAAAATCCGGTACACGTTTACTATTACCAGGATTATTATACTGTTTGCCTAACTGCTTATAACGACTCCAATGAATCTTCCGATTATATTTGTCAGGACATCCAGGTAGGCAATGCCGAATGTAACGTAACAGCCAACTTTAATTATACAATTCCCAATCAGGACAGCCTGATAGTAGATTTCTACGATAATTCATCCGGCAATTATGATACATATTATTGGGATTTTGGAGACGGTTACATAGATACTACTAAAAACACTGTACATAAGTATGATAGCCCGGGTTACTATTGGGCAGGACTGTCGGTTCAGGAATCCGGTACCTGGTGCGTTGATTACTATTACCAATATATTCTTGTAGGAAATGTCGATTGCAAAGCCGATTTCAAATACACTGTAGATAAAAATGCAATGAAAGTTACACTTCAGGACAATTCGAAAGGCTCGATTGAATATTACTATTGGTATTGCGATGACGGTTATTCGTCTGAAGATAAAAATACTGAACATGTTTTCGATGATCCTGGGCCTGCATTATGTCGATTTAGCAATCGAAGATTCGTCCGGTGCATGTACGGATTATACCGAAAAGGCAATCCAGGTTGGAGAAGTCGCTTGCAGTGCACAATTTACTTATATGATCAATAAACTGACAGTAAATTGCAAGAACAAAGTAATAGGTAAATCGACCGATTATGACTGGTATTTTGGCGATGGTTACGAAAGCACTGATACCAATGCAACACATACATTCGATTACCCGGGATATTACACCATCGGTTTAAGCACTTTCGACAACGACACATGGTGTATGGATTATTATGAAACTACTGTTTTGGTTGGAGACGCAGGTTCCGATTGCGAAGCTGACTTTTTCTACAGGTATAATTCAAAGACCGATTCAGTAACATTTACCGATAATTCCAAAGGCACTATTGTTGACAAAGTTTGGGACTATGGAGATGGTATGGCAATCGAAGATACTGCTAATACAAATAAATATAAATATAATAAGAGCGGATATTATAATGTTTGTTTGTGGGTAGTGAATGACAAAGGCATTTCAAATATTTCGTGTCAGGAAATTCAGGTAGGCAGTAATACAAGCAATAATTGTAAAGCAAAATATGTTTATACGGTTGATTCGGTAAAACGGTCGGTATCTTTTGTCGATAAGTCAATCGGTGTAGATACATTAACAAAATATGTATGGAATTTCGATAAGACTGGTGATTCTTCTACTCTGGGAATGCATCCATTTACCCATAGATTTGACACAGCAGGCTTATACCTGGTTTCATTGCATATTAATACAAAAGGTGGTTGCGAAAGCAAAAACTATCAATTAATAAATGTAGGCAAAAAACAACAGGGACTTGCAGTTAGTTTTGGCGCCGAAGTTCAGCCATATAATGCAAAAGCTGGTGGTTATCCTGTAGATTTCGTAGGGGCAGGTTCTTGGTGACCAATCCAGGCTGAAATGGAGCTTTGGTGATGGTAATTCCGATTCCACAAGCAATACGCCAATCCATGTATATTCTACTGTTAAGAGTTATTGGGTTTGCCTTACGTATTCCGATCCAATAACTAAAAAATCTGCACAGCATTGCGATAGCGTTACAGTTCAGCAAATGTGTGCCAAAGATTCTATCGACCCTGTTGCAAAATGCAAGCCAATAACAATAACCCTTGTAAATGGAAAAGCTACGATAGTGCCGAGCAATATTGACAATGGAAGCACTGATAATTGTGCTATACAGGCATATGGAATAGATAAAAGTTCATTCACTGTCGCAAATGTCGGTAATAACATAGTAACACTTCAAGTTATCGATTATAACAACAATAGCAGTACGTGCCAGTCTATAGTTACTGTTAGTACGGGTGTACTTGTTGATTATAACAATTTCAAGGGCAACCTTAGTGTATATCCTAACCCTTTCAATGACAATCTGACAATTTCGTATTATTTGCTTGAAAATTCAGATGTTGAATTGTCGATATTCGATGTGGTTGGAAAACGTGTGGCAATTATCCCGGCTATAAAACAACAATCGGCCGGTGACCAATTGGTCAACTATGATGCGTCACGCCTCGAGGCTGGTACTTATATCCTGCAATTGCGAACCTCTACTGGTATAATTAGCAAGCAGGCAATAGTTAAAAGATAAGCTGTATAATATGCTATATAAAAAACCCTGCCAAAGCGGGGTTTTTTTTTGATCAAAATTTGGGGCATTTATAGGATCTAGTGGAATAGTTGAGGGATAAATATTAAATTTAAATTAAATATTAATCTTTCCCTGATATAGCCCCTAAATCCCCTAAAGGGGACTTTTTTAAATACCAGTATTTAAGCCCTTTAGGTTTGGGGTTTCTTAAAAGTCAAACTACTTAAGTATGTTTCTAAAGTTTTTCCCTCAACTATTCCTTTTGATCCCATTTCTATAATAAAATTCAAAAACATCCTTTGACTAATATCAGAAAGATACTGTAACAAGCCATATCGAGCGAAGTCGAGTCATAGCGCATCTAAAGCTGCAAACAATAGAACGCGGATGACGCTGATTTAACAGATTTACGCGGATTTTGAGAGCAAAGTTTGCTAAAAAAAAGTTTTACAACGTAATAATAAAGAGCGATTTCTAAGATGATCATAACTCCTTCAAATACGAATATTAATGGATTTCCCTTAAATGCTAATACAATCTCTTACCTCAAGTGGATAAGTAAATAATTTTCTTTGTCACAAAAAATTCTTCAGCAAAAAAATCAGATATATTGTAAACTTTTACTTTCTCTTTGAATGGTGCAATTTCGTTTATGAAGTCTCCACCTTTAAGATAGATTATCCCGTTTCTTGTTCCGTTGATTTCTCCCGGTTTAATTTTAGATTTCACTAACTTCACAATTTGTGGAAAATCAGTTACGGCGCGGCTAACAATAAAATTAAATGTATTTTCAATATTCTCGGCACGTGAATTTATTGTGCATATATTCTTTAATTTTATTGAACTGCATATTTCATTAACGACGGTTATTTTTTTACCAATTGAATCGGCTAAAATAAAGTTGGCATTTGGAAACATAATAGCTAATGGCACTCCAGGAAAACCACCACCTGTGCCCACATCGAGAATTTTACAGTTTTCCGGGAACTGAAAAATTTTTGCAATAGCAAGAGAATGTAGGACATGCCTTTCATAAAGCTGACCAATATCTTTCCGTGAAATAACATTTATACGCTCATTCCAGTATGGGTATAATTTCTGCAACTCCTGAAATTGGGCAATTTGCTTTTGGGTTAAGGATGGAAAGTACTTTAGAATAATTTGCATATTTTATTTTTAAATGCAGGTCGTTAATTTAACGTCAGGTCAACGTAATAAAAGATGTTTAGGACTAAAGTCGAATATATCAACTTGATGACTAACCCCAGGCTTAAGCCTGGGGTTAGTGAAGGAAAATAAATAATGGGCTTTGAGCCCTAAATAAATTATCCAGAACTGACGTTAATTTATAATAAATATGCACAAAATATTTAATCATATATTTGAGAAATATCTGATCTCAAATATATTAAATAACAAAGATACTTTTTAAAATTTATGACCTATCGATTTTAGAATATTGAACAGAAGTTCGCGTGCCCTAAACAATTGAGCCTTAACAGTACCTATTGGCAATTCAAGCTCTTCAGCAATTTCTTCGTAGGAAAGTTCATTAAAATAACGCATTTCCACCAATTTTCGATAACGTGGTTTAAGTTTTGAAACCACTTCACGCATTAATTTTATTTTTTGCTGATTGATCATCGATTCTTCCGGGTCCAACTCATCTGTCTGAATATGAATTGGAATTTCATCTGGATCTTCAACTGACTGGTCAATTGAAATTGTCGCCCCTCCTCTGCGTTTACGGATAAAGTCTATGCAATTGTTGGTAGCAATTTTAAAAAGCCAGGTACTGAAAGCGTAGTTAGGCGTATATTGATGAATACTTTTAAATGCCTTTCCAAAAGCTTCCATGGTAAGGTCATCAGCATCGTCGGAATTATTGACCATCTTTAAAAGCATAAAGTAAATGGCATCCCGGTATTTACTTAATAATTCGGCGTATGCTTTTTGATCGCCTGACACTGCCCGTTTTACAAGGCCTAAATCTTGTTGTGCTTTTTCGGATAGGTTTAAGTTTATCTCCATTGACTTCTTGGCCTAAGTAAATTTGACAAATATATTCCCAATGAAATAAAAGGGAGTATCAGATCGAATAATGGCGAAATTATAAATAAATTTCTTTCGTTCAAACGCTTAAAGGTGTTTTTAAATACAATCAGTTGTAAAACCAACCGGACAAAAAACACACTAACTGCAATTATCCAGTATTCCTGTTGTATTAACAACAAAACAAAAGAAAAGTAAAATACTACTCTTGAAATATTTTCGGTACCTAAAAGATAAATATCCTTTTTATTGTATCGTGAGAAAGTTGTAAAGTGCCTAACCTTTTGCTCTACCCACCTTTTAAACGTTTTTTTTGCTTCTGAACGTGTGTGCGATAATTTTGATGGTTCAATAACAACATGGTTGCTTTTTGAAACCTCATTGATAAATAGGTCATCATCGCCGGATTCAAGACGCGCATGAGCAGCAAAACCTTTGTTTGCAAAGAATAGCGACCTTCTGTAAGCTAAATTGCGGCCAACACCCATATATGGCCTTCCGAATAGTGCAAATGAAAAATATTGTAATGCAATAATAGCAGCATCGAAGCGAATAAGTTTATTTAGAAAACTTTTGGTTTCTGTAAATCCACCATAACCAAGAACAATTGAAACATTGGCTGAAAACTGCCTGGCCATGCAACTGATCCATTGATCGCTTTCGGGAATGCAGTCGGCATCTGTAAGAAGTATCCACTCATTTTTTGCTGACTTAATGCCGACTGTTAATGCAAGCTTTTTGCCATGCTTGAATTTCTCATCTTCTTTTATAAAGGTAGTTTTAAGATTTTTATATTCTTGTTTAAATCTTTTAAGGATATCCTCAGTTTCATCATTCGAACAATCGTTAACAACCACTACTTCAAAGTCAGGAAAGTCCTGTTTTAATATCAGCGGAAGGTTTTTCTCAAGATTTTCTGCTTCATTCCTTGCACAAATTACTACTGATACCGGAACAATCTCAGAAATATCTTTTGATGCTTTAAAAAATACAAAACGTATAAAAATAATTGAATAATAAAAAAGTTGGATGGCGGCGAAAACGAGAAATATAATAAGTACAAAAAAGACAATTAATTCCGGATCCATTTTAAAAAATTTCAAATGTATTGTGTAAAAGATTGCAATGTTATTAAAGATTTATATTGAAAACAAGATGGCGTCCAACAAGTATTCAACTTTTTGTTCACATTAAATAACTATATTTGCTGCTGAGTAGCATAGCTATTGCTTTACTTTGTTTTCTTTGATGAAGCCGGAAGTTTTTAAAATTGAAATATGTGGTTTTTAATTTATCATTTTGTGATTTTCGACTAATTTTTATTTTTTTACTTTTCAATTATTACTATTCTATTGCAATTCAAGCTTCAACATACCGATAATCAATCACAGGCCCGGGCAGGAATGATTTCTACAGATCATGGATCAATAGAAACACCTGTTTTTATGCCGGTAGGGACGCTTGGTTCGGTTAAAGCTGTTCACCAACGCGAGCTTGAAACTGATATTAAAGCTCAAATTATTTTAGGAAATACCTACCATTTGTATTTACGCCCAGGACTCGATACTATTAGTAAAGCAGGTGGCTTGCACAAATTTATTAATTGGCACAGGCCTTTGCTGACAGATAGCGGGGGATACCAGGTTTTTTCATTAGCCGAAAACCGAAAATTAAAAGAAGATGGGGCACATTTTTCTTCGCATATAGACGGTTCAAAACATATATTTACACCAGAGAATGTAGTTGATATTCAGCGGATAATAGGAGCAGATATTATTATGGCCTTCGATGAATGTGCCCCGTTTCCCTGTGAATATAAATATGCAAAAAAATCGATTGAGCTAACACACCGTTGGTTAGATAGGGGCTTGGAACGATTTCGTGAAACTATTCCATTGTACAATCATGGCCAAAGTTTTTTCCCAATAGTACAAGGCGGCATTTATGGTGATTTGCGCATTCTATCAGCAGAAAAAATTGCTTCATGCAATACAGATGGCTTTGCTATTGGAGGTTTATCAGTTGGTGAACCTGTTGACCAGATGTATGAAATGATAGAAATTGTAAATAAAATATTGCCGTTGAGTAAACCGCGCTATTTAATGGGAGTGGGCACACCGGTAAATATTATTGAGTCAATCGGGTTGGGCATAGATATGTTCGATTGTGTAATGCCCACGCGCAATGGACGTAATGGAATGTTGTTTACAAAAAATGGAATAATAAATATAAGGAATGAAAAGTGGAAAAATGATTTGTCATTAATCGATGATGAAAGCGATTGCTTTGTCGATTTAACCTATTCCAAAGCTTACTTAAGACATTTAACAATATCCAAAGAAATACTTGGGGCACAAATTGCTTCAATTCACAACCTGCACTTTTATATATGGTTAGTTGGAGAAGCCAGGAAACAAATTTTAAATAATACATTTGCATCCTGGAAAGGAAATATTATAAAGAGCCTTGTGCAAAGGCTTTAAACAGTGTATTTTATAAATTGAAAATCAGGGACGACATAAAGGAGTTAATTACAAGTTTGAGAAAACTTGAACTGAAGATAATGGATTGGTATATTATCAAAAAGTTTTTAGGCACATTCTTTTTTTCAATACTTTTAATAATTGTCGTTTCGGTTATTTTTGACATTTCAGAAAAACTTGATGATTTTATCGAAAAAAATGCGCCATTAAAAGCAATTGTATTTGATTACTATTTTAATTTCATTCCATATTTTGTAATTCTTTATAGCCATTTATTCACTTTTATTTCGGTGCTGTTTTTTACTTCAAAAATGGCCTACCGAACAGAAATTATAGCAATTTTAAGTAGTGGGGTAAGTTATAGAAGATTGTTGTGGCCATATTTTGTTTCATCTTCTTTTATTGCAGTTTTTTCATATATCCTAATGAATTTTGTTGTCCCTAATGCAAATAAGGTTAGGCTTGAATTTGAGGAACGTTATATTCACGGCAACCCGGTGAGTTATAATTACAGAAATATTCACAAGCAAATCATGCCGGGAGTTACTTTATATATGGAATCGTATAGTAATCTTTCAAACACTGGTTATAAATTTTCAATAGAAAAGTTCGAAAATAACAACCTGGTTTCGAAGCTCATGGGAGAATATATAAACTGGGATTCTATAAAAAATAAATGGAGTATTCGTGATTACTATATTCGGGATATAAATGGCATGAAAGAAAAAATCACGAAAGGCAATACAATAGATACTTCACTTAATATATTCCCGGCAGATTTCAGGAGACGCACCAATGTGGTTGAATCGATGGATTTAAAAGAGTTAAACACATTTATTAAAGAACAAAAGTTGCAAGGGTCAGAAAACATTGAAACTTATCTGATTGAAAAATATAAACGGGTAGCACTTCCGTTTTCAACTTTCATCCTGACACTTATTGCAGTTTGTATATCCTCGCGCAAAGTCAGGGGAGGCACAGGGCTACATGTTGGAATTGGGCTTGGGTTCTGTTTTTCTTATATCGTTTTCATGCAGTTTTCATCACAATTTTCAATTAGTGGCAATTTAAATCCTTTACTTGCAGTATGGATACCAAATATAGTTTATGCAATGATTGGATATTATTTGTACAGGTTAGCACCGAAATAGTTAGTTAGTCAATTGAATTACCTGGTGATTTGATAAATTGAATGTTCAAATAAATTGGTCTCCAAAAGTTAAAAAATTATTGGTTAAATTCGAAACCGAAAGCTTTTCTGATTAAAAATATTTTTTTTAGTAAATTTCATTTAGTAACCTTGCAGTCTCAAAAAAAACTGAATAATTTTCAGCTTATTATAAACCAAAATAAGAATTTATGGCATTAGAAAAGAAAATTCTTGAATTGCAAAAAAGGAGAGAGCTTGCTTCTATGGGTGGCGGAGAAAAAGCGATCGAGAAACAAGTTGCTATGGGAAAGCTCACTGCCCGTGACAGGATTAATGCAATCCTCGATATCGACTCTTTCCATGAGTATGATATGTTTGTTCAACATGATGCACGCGATTTTGGCATGGATAAAAAAGAACTTCATGGCGATGGTGTAATTACAGGTACCGGCACTTTTAATGGAAAACCGATAAGTATTTTTGCCCAGGATTTCACTGTTGTTGGAGGATCGCTTGGGCGTATGCATGCAGGAAAAATTACAAAAATTATGGACCATGCTTTAAAAATGCGTATGCCACTTATTGGAATTAATGATTCGGGTGGTGCACGTATTCAGGAAGGTGTTAACTCCCTGGCTGGTTATGGTGAAATATTTTTTCGTAATACATTGAATTCAGGGGTAATTCCTCAAATTTCAGTAATACTTGGGCCTTGCGCCGGTGGAGCTGTTTACTCACCAGCCCTTACCGATTTCGTATTTGTGGTTGACAACATTTCAAAAATGTTTATTACCGGTCCTGAGGTAATAAAAAGTGTACTGGGCGAAGAAATTAGCCAGGAAGATTTGGGTGGTGCAAGGGTACATGCTGAAATAACCGGAAATGCACACTTTTTTGCAAAAAGCGAAATAGAATGTTTTGAACAGATCATTAAACTTCTTTCATTTGTTCCCTGGCATAATGGGGTAAAATCAACAAAAATTGAAACCAAAGAACCCAGGTCAGAATATAAGATTGATAATATAATTCCCGACGATCCAAAAATGCCATATGATGTCCGTGATATTATTCGAGCTATTGTTGATGATTCCGACTTTCTTGAAATTCAGGAATTATGGGCAGCGAATGCTGTTATCGGATTTGGCCGCATAAATGGGGAAACTGTTGGTTTTGTTGCAAACCAACCATTAGTTTTAGCAGGTGTTTTAGATGTCGATTCGTCAGATAAAATTGCCAGGTTTATCCGCTACTGCGATGCTTTTAATATACCACTTGTTACATTGGTCGACCTTCCCGGGTATCTGCCAGGTATCGATCAGGAACATGCCGGTGTAATCCGTCACGGTGCAAAAATCCTTTATTCATATAGCGAAGCAACTGTGCCAAAAGTTTCTATAATACTGCGTAAAGCATACGGTGGAGGTTATATAGCAATGAATTCGCGCCACCTGCGTGCTGATTTTGTTTTTGCATGGCCAGGTGCTGAAATAGCAGTTATCGGGACCAGAAGGGGCAGCTAATATTATTTTTCGTAAAGAAATATCCGAAGCTGCGGATCCAGAGGCAATGAGAAAGGAAAAGGTAAAAGAATATTCTGAAAAATTTGCTAATCCGTTTGTTGCGGC
>CAVSGB010000042.1:0-10736 GCA_963726845.1 uncultured Bacteroidota bacterium
TCAAAAGAAGCAGCGGCCACTTCAGTTTTAAATTTGAAAGTAGATAAAACAGTAATTAGCCAGAATCCAGTTCAAAAAATTGAAGAAGTAAAACCTGCGCATATACCAACAACCAAAGTAAAAGTTACACCAGTTGCCAAAAAGATGATGCAGGATAATAACCTGTCGGTTAATGATATCATTGAGGGACTGAAGCGTATTGGAAAAGAAGAAGTGGAAGCTGTAATTAATTTAAAAAACACATCAGGGCAAACCGATTCAAGTAAGAAAACATCCGTGTCGCGCGATGTAATGCGTGAGCCGATGTCGCAATTGCGCAAGAAACTTAGCAGACGACTGGTTGCAGTGAAAAATGAAACTGCCATGCTCACTACTTTCAACGAGGCAGATATGAGTGCAATCATGGAACTTCGAAATAAATATCAAAATAAATTCACCGAAAAGCATAATATTAAGCTGGGGTTCATGTCGTTTTTCACAAAAGCGGCATCTATTGCCTTGCAACAATTCCCGAAAGTGAATTCAATGCTCGATGGCGATGACATTGTTGTGCCAAAATATATTGATATTGGCATTGCAGTGCAAACCGAAAAAGGCCTGATGGTCCCAATTCTTCGAAATATAGAATCGATGGGACTTGCAGAAATTGAGAAAAGCTTAAGTTTACTTGCAGAAAAAGCAAAATCAGGCCGCCTAAGCATAGAAGAAATGAGTGGGGGCACTTTTACAATTACCAATGGTGGCGTATTTGGCTCGCTCTTCTCAACACCTATTATTAATCCTCCCCAGGCCGCTATACTTGGCATGCACAATATTGTAGAACGTCCGGTTGCCATCAATGGAAAAGTTGAAATACGGCCTATGATGTACCTTGCGCTCTCCTACGATCACCGTATTATCGATGGAAAGGACTCAGTGAGTTGCCTTTTTAAAATAATAGAGCTTCTTGAATCGCCCTGGAAAATGCTTGTTGGAGGAGAAAATCCGGAAAAATTGTTATTGGGATTATAATTTTGTAAATTCGAATAACAATTGAAACTGAAAATATGGTAAGGCCAGATGGTCAAATTCTTATTATATTCGGTGCTTCAGGCGACCTGACAAGGCGCAAGTTAATACCGGCATTATACAACTTATGGTTAAAAAATTTCCTTCCAATTCAATTTTCAATTTTAGGAGTCAGCCGCACTTCTTTTTCCGATGAGGATTTCAGAAAACAAATGCAAGTTGCTTTACAAGATGAAATAAAACCTGCTTTAAAACCAATTGAAGGTTTTTTGTCATTACTTCATTATATTTCAATAAATACAGAGGAACCCGAAGATTATTTTAAACTAAAAGAAAGGTTACGTGTTTTATCAAATGAACTATCTGTTTCAGATAATTATATTTTTTACCTGGCTTCCCCTCCCCTGCTTTATCCGGCTATTTCCGAATCGCTTTCGCGACAAGGGCTTTCGGATGAAACGTCTGGCTGGAAACGCATTATTGTTGAAAAGCTTTTTGGGTATGACTATAAATCAGCACAGAACCTGAATTTGCACCTTCACCGTTTTTTTTCAGAAGAACAGCTTTTCAGGATTGACCATTATTTGGGAAAGGAAACTGTGCAGAATATAATGGTTACAAGGTTTGTGAATGGTTTTTACGAACCAGTGTGGAACAGAAATTTTATCGAGAGGGTCGAAATAACGGCAACTGAAAATATTGGAGTCGAGAACCGTGGCGGTTATTACGACACAGCCGGCGCTTTGCGCGATATGGTACAGAACCATTTGATGCACCTGTTATCGTATGTGGCAATGGAACCTCCTGCATCTGCTGATCAAAATGCTATCCATAATGAGGTTTTGAAAGTTTTCCAATGCCTTCGTATATTTGGTGCCGATGAAGTCGAAAAATTTGTTATCCGCGGACAATACACAGAATCTAAGATAGCAGGTAAACAGGTGACCGGGTACCGCCAGGAACGTGGGGTTTCGGAATCATCAAAAACAGAGACCTACGTTGCCATAAAAGCTTTTATCGATAACTGGCGCTGGGCTGGTGTCCCCTTTTACATCCGCACCGGTAAGCGAATGCCTACAAGGGTTACAGAAGTTGTAATCTATTTCAGGCCGGCGCCATATCATATTTTTTGCACCAACCACGAAATAGAAAATCAGATTAACCAGCTAATTATCCGCATCCAACCAGATGAAGGCCTTTTGCTAAAATTCGGCATGAAAGTACCGGGATCGGGATTTATGGTGCAGCCTGTCAATATGGATTTTCATTATTCTAACCTCGACGGGGCTTATATTCCTTCGGCTTACGAACGATTGCTTCTCGATTGCATGAATGGCGACTCCACGCTTTATTCGCGCGCTGACGCTGTAGAAGCTACCTGGAGGTTTCTTGAACCCATTCAATATGCCTGGAAACATCCGGATAGTAAAGTTTATGGATATCTGGCAGGCACCTGGAGAATGAAGCAGCAAATTTGTTTTTCGATAAGCGAGGGCCAGATATGGCGCTATCCCTGTAAAAATTTAACTAATGATGGAGAATATTGTGAATTGTGATATATTGAGATAGGAGACTGGAGACTGGATGATAGAAGAAGGAAGCTGGATACTGTGTTCTGAATGATGAATGATGAATGATGAATGATGGAGGCTGGATGAACACGAAGCCGCGTAGTTTATAAATTTATTTTTTGCGTTTTAGCGACTTAGCGTTCGGCAAATTGTTCTTTAAAGCTCCTTTGAAGTTTGGGGCAGATGCTGAATGATGAATACTTTACAGTCTCCAAGATTCAGTGCTTATATGTTCAACCTTACGTTCTTTAAGTCCCTTTGGGGTTTGGGGCAGAAACCGGATGCTGGAAAAATAAAGAAATAAAAAATAAATTTTTCAACGCGAAGTAGCTAAGACGCTAAATAAAATGATTTGATCAAATATTCTTTGCGCCACTGTGTCTTTGCGTTTACATTAAAATTAATATATGAAATTCACTGAAGACTTTCTATTCGTAGCCCCGACTCCAGTTAGCCTGGCCGAAGAATTAGCAGGTTGGTTCTTTGTTCAGGTTAATCAACCGGAATTTATTGACAAGCCATTCAATGTAGCTGTTTCAGGAGGCAGCACACCAGTTTTGTTTTTCAATACGCTGGCCTCCGATTATGGACATCGGATTAACTGGAAAAAGCTGCATTTTTTCTGGGTCGATGAGCGTTGTGTGGCACCAGCAAACATAGAGAGCAATTACAAATTGGTTTTTGATAACTTACTTAGCAAAACCAATATTCCCGAAACCAATATCCATCGGATAATTGGTGAAAACAACCCTCAATCGGAAGCCATAAGATATGCTGATGAAGTAAATTCAATTGTAAGCCATAACAATGGGCTTACGCAATTCGATTTAGTAATGCTGGGTTTAGGTGATGACGGTCATACTGCATCGATTTTCCCGGGACAGGAAAACCTAATCAGCTCAGAAAATATTTGCGAACCTTCTGAAAACCCCAAAAACAGGCAGAAAAGGATTACCCTTACTCCCCGGTGCATTAACAACGCAACAAAAGTTGTATTCGAAATAACAGGAATGTTAAAATCACCGGTAGTTAATGAAATATTGATGAAACTCCCTGGATATAAAAATTACCCTGCAGCCCATATCAGGCCTTCTATCGGAAATCTTTATTGGTTCTTAGATGCCGGTGCTGCAAAAGGATTGTTTGGCTGATAGACATAAATATTAAGGTGTTGGGTGTTAGGTGTTGGGTGTTGGAATTAGTAATTGGTAATAGGTAATTTGTAATTCGTAATGTGTAATTCGTAATTGGTAATTCGTAATTCGTAATTCGTAATTGGTAATTCGTAATTCGTAATTGGTAATTCGTAATGTGTAATTCGTAATTGGTAATTCGTAATTAGTAATTCGTAATTGGTAATTCGTAATTGGTAATTCGTAATTGGTAATTCGTAATTGGTAATTCGTAATTGGTAATTCGTAATTGGTAATTCGTAATTGGTAATTCGTAATTGGTAATTCGTAATTGGTAATGTGTAATTCGTAATTATTTTATGGTTGAACTACTTGTAAATATTGAATCGAAATGGCTTCAAGAGCTTTATGAATATAATTATAATCTTTTTGCCAAAAAACACATTCCATCTCACGATCATGGCCATCATTTAAGGGTTTGGCACAATGCCAAGAATTTAGCAATTGCATTGCATACAAACCAGTATCTCATTTTAACTTCTGAGAAGCTCGAATGTCTTATCATTGCAGCACTTTTTCATGATACTGGAATAACATCGACATTGGATGAAAAACACGGTAAAGCAGGAAAAAAAATATGCTCTGATTTTCTTAGGAAAACAAAAAAAAACATACCTCATGGGATTAAAGAAGCGCTCAATGCAATTGAGTTTCATGAAAATAAAGAACATTACGGCATTGTAAAAGATAAAACATCAGTTCTTGCAATACTTTCAACTGCAGACGATATGGATGCTTTTGGGGCAACAGGCGCTTATCGCTATGCCGAAATATACCTGATGCGCAACATAGCACCCGAAGCGCTTGCCGGACGGTCCTTCCCAATCTCGAAAAACGTTATCTTAGAATTGAAAAAACTTATGGACATTTAATTTCATTTATTCACGAAATTCATGACAATTACCTCTTTACACATAATTTTTACAAAAGTTTAAGTTTAGAAAATGGAAAGGATATTTTTGGGCCAGCCAAAATAATTGATATAATTAAAAAAGAAATAATCTTAAACAGGCGAAAACCTGAAGACGTCTGGCCTGAATATTTTGAATTGTCAAAGAATGATGAATATATGTTTAATTTTATAAGCAAAATATTAGAAGAAAACAGCAAACTGCTTCATCATGCCACCAACTGACATAAAAGAACTTGTGATCGAGCATAAGAAACTAAGCTTATTTGCTTTGTCTTTACTGGTTTTACAGTTATTGTTCATGTTTGGCCCGTTTGTATTATTATGGGGCTGGAGTTTTACTTCAACAGGTTTTCAATTGCTTTTAAAACATTTGATTTTTTGGCTTGTCCCCATTGTTATATTGCACGAAGGACTACATGGGCTGGTTTGGGCGCTGTCGGTAAAAAGAGGTTACAAATATATCAGTTTTGGGTTTAACAGGGAAATGCTTTCGCCCTATACACACTGTAAAATACCAATGCAAAAATGGCAATATATTGCGGGAGGATTAGCCCCATTGTTCATAACCGGGATACTTCCGGCTATAGTGTCTTTTGTAATTGGAAACCCGTATTGGTATTGCCTGTCGATGTTTTGCACCTGGTCGTCTGCCGGTGATATACTTTCGTGCTACTTTCTGCTGAAAATACCCAATAGCTGGAAAGTGCAAGACCATCCGGAGAAGCTGGGGTTTTTTCTGATCCCTGCTTAATCAGTAAATCGAGCAGCAATTCATCTTCGATATAAGCCTGAAGCCGGTTGCCAATTTTAACAGGGAAAAGTGCAAAACCTGATCTAAGGGCAGTTGATTCAGTTCGACCATAAGAGAAAATGTAACTTCGCTTCTATATTGTTTAGAAAACGATAAATTACAATACACGTAAACCCGAGTTTTAAGACTGCGCTTGTGCTATACGGGTATTAGTAACTTTTAGTAATGTCCTTTTAGCGATAGAATAAAAAGAGTGTCGTTTTCGACAGTATATACAAAGCGGTTTTCTTTGTCAATCCGTCTCGACCATTTTCCGGCAAGTTGATACTTAAGTGGCTCGGGCTTGCCGATACCATTGTATGGATCAAGAAGTATAGCATTTTTCAGTTCCGATATACGTTTTTGAACAATAATATTATTCGTCTTCTTCCAAAACTCAATATGTTCCAATGCTTTAGGTGAAAGAACTATTTCCATAAATCATCAAATTCGCCAGATGATATATATTTACCTTTACCTTTTTTAATATCCTTTTCAGCATCTAAAACCATATCCACGAACACAGTATCATAAGGTTTTTCATTCGTTATCTCGAATTTAATCTTGAGTGCTTTCATAAAAGCTTTTAAAGCGTCTATTTGCGAACCATTCTGTGCATGAGCTTTAAAAATAATTGTTTCCATAAAATATTATTAAAGATATTTGTCCTTTTAAGCATTTTTAAACACTGGTTCATTTTTATTCATCGTTTGAAAGACAATACAAAATTATTAAATAAATCAACTTTAATATAATGTTGTTTTTTATTTCGCTACTTAATCAGAAAATCGAGCAACAACTCATCTTCAATATATGCCTGAAGCCGGTCGCCAATTTTTACAGGCCCAACACCGGATGGTGTACCGGTAAACATAATATCCCCAGTCCTAAAGGTCAAAAATTTTGAAGTATAAGAAATCAATTCGTCAAATTTAAAGGCCATATCTGCCGAACAACCCTGCTGAACTGTTTTCCCATCTATTTCCAAATGAAAATAGATGTTGTTTAAATCATTGAATTTCGACTTTGGAAGAAATTTACCAATAGCAGCAGAATAATCGAAAGCTTTTGCAATTTCCCAGGGCATGCCTTTTTCGCGGCATTTATTCTGAATATCGCGTGCCGTGAAGTCAATACCTATTCCTATTTCGTCGAAATACCGATATGCAAACTGTGACTGGATACTTTTCCCAAGCCTGTTAATTTTTAATATCAGTTCAACCTCATAATGAATTTCATTCGAAAACCCGGGAATGAAAAAAGGATTGTTATTGCGTAATAAAGCCGTATCAGGTTTCAGAAAAAATACAGGTTTATCGGGTATATCGCTTTTAAATTCCCTGGTATGATCGTTATAATTCAGGCCAATGCAGATGAATTTCATTTCTTTTAATTTTAGACCAGGCAAAGATATTAATTTGAATCGAGATGCTGGATACTGGATGCTGGATGCTGGTTTATGAATTATGAATTATGAATGATGAATTATGAATGATGAATTATGAATTCTTTATTGTCTCTTGGCCTCAGTGCTTAAATGTCAAACTTTATTGTCTTTAAGCCCCTTTGGGGTTTGGGGCAGATTCTAAATGCTGAGTGCTTTTTAGTCACTTGCCTCAGTGCTTATATGTTAAACTTTAAAGTCTAAAAGCCCCTTTGGGGTTTGGGGCAGATTCTAAATGCTGAATGCTTTTTAGTCACTTGCCTCAGTGCTTATATGTTAAACTTTATAGTTTTAAAGCCCCTTTGGGGTTTGGGGCAGATTCTTATTTCTTGTTTCTGCTTAAAATGGAATGATAATTGTAGTATAAACAGTTATCTGAAAGAATTTTTAATTGCAAAAAGTGTTAAAAATGTTTATTTCAAATAAATCAACGACAACTTTACAGAGGTTCGTATTATTTCATATATACCTTTGTTCAATAAATTTCAGGTTATGAGCAGGAGAATAAAATTGACAATCATACTTATAATCTTTGTTTCATGCGGTATTTACGCCCAGATAAGCCCTTTTCAAGATACAACAAAAACCAATAATAATTCAGCGACAAAACAGAATACACCTTTTTTCAATTGCAACAAACTACAATTTTCGATGAGTTTCGGAGCAGGATATATTGGTGGTTCCAGACTTTATTCAGGAGCCTACACGACATTATCACCTGGCCTAAATTATCAGGTTACCCCCAGGTTAAATATTCAAACCGGTGTAACCCTGGTAACCGGATTGAATGGAATTCCCCAGTCATCCAACCCTGCAACGCAATCGAATTACCTTCAGCGGCGCCAGTATGCTTTCACTTTATGCGAGCGGTCAATATTTACTTACCAAAAATTTATCCCTGTTCGGAACGATATATAAAACAGTTAACACAAATAATTCAGAAAAAATGAATCCGCTGCTCTCCGATTTTAATGGCATGAATATCGGGCTTGATTATAAAATCACCGATCACATGAGTGTTGGCACCAGTCTAAATTTCTCAAATAACCGTTATAACATGATTAACCAAAATACAATAGGGACTTATTCTCCGTTGTTGTATCCTAATGGCTGGTAATTATTTGGGACATACTGGCTACTAAATCCCTAAAATGCCAAACCCTCACCAGAGAAAGCAATATTTTATCTTCTGTAAGGATAATTAGGGTCTGCTGAATTATTATTAATATATTATAATTCAAATACATATAATTGATTTTTTTGACGCTGATGTAAGGTATTCTTACATTAGTTTTATTTTTCTTTGCACTTATATTTCTTATTTTTCTTTTTGTCGTCACAAAAAGAAACAAAAAAGACTTGACGAATTTAACTCGTTCCGCCTTACTTCGTGCGGCTTCACTCAAAAAGAAATTCGTCCCAGACGGTATTTTCTATCCACGCTTTGCGCACATTAAACTAAGGTAAACATTTTTTTTATTTTTTCAGCAGCCCCTAATTATTTAAGCAACAAAGCTATATATTCAATTGCCAAAGACTAATCCAGAATAAAATCAGATATTAGCCATCCTGTAGTTTATAGGACTTTAGACCTGTTAATTTTTTGAACAAAAAACGTAAGCACGATTAGAATTTAATAATTTTAAATTCCGTCCGGCGATTAACTGCGTGTTCTTCCTCAGTGCAGGGCACACCATCTGCACATTTATTAATAAGCTGGGTTTTGCCATAACCTTTGCCAAAAATACGGCCCTTATCAATGCCTTTCGAAACAATATATGCAGACTGATGACTTTGCTCGTTTGTCAGAAAGTATTAAATTGCTTTGGCTGCTACCGCGCGAGTCAGTATGTGAACCTAACTCAATTACCAGATTTGGATTATCTATCATGGCTTTTACAACCTTGTCGAGTTCAACAGCAGCATCCTTGCGTATATCCCATTTGCCTAAATCGAAATAAATTGGATTTATTTTAAGCAGTTTACCAATATCGGTACCTACATCAATTTTATCGAGGGACACTTCCAGGAAATTATTCAAGTCTATTTCATAAGAAGTAACAATATGATCAAACGAAACTTTTTTGGTCAAATAACCTTTTTTGTTAATAGTTATTTGGTATCCTAACTTGTCGTTTATTTTTACATTGGGAACGCTTTTCCTGAAACTACCATCCACAGATGTTGTAGTATCGGCCACCAATAATTGTTTGCAGGTATCAACAATATTAATTTCCACATCGTTAAGCTTTTCACCGGTTTTTTTATCTATAACTGTACAAAAAAGAACGACCTGCCTCGCTTTGCCCAAATTCATGATAAAACTAATTTTCCCTGCTTTGCTGCCAACAGTTGAAAGGCCCTGTTTATTATCTGCATATCCTGTTTTTAAAGCTTTGACAGTATAATTTTTGTCGAAGCTAAGAGGAAATTCAAACATACCGTCTGTTTTTGTTTGAACTTTGTTTACCAGTGAATTATCAGAAAAACATAAATCAACCTCAGCATTTTCTACAGGTTTATTCTGATTGGTAGTATCACGGACTAATCCTATTAATGCAAGTTTGTTTAAAGTAACGCTGAAAATATCATCGTCCCCAATTTTATTATATCGGTCAGAGCTAATATAGCCATCTTTACCGCCATTCTGGGTAATGTAGGCAAAATCGTCGAACCGGGTATTCAAAGGATATCCGGGATTAACAGGTTTTGCAAATCCATTAGCAGTTTTTTTGGCAACAAAAACATCAAGGCCGCCCAATCCAGGCAAACCATTGGAAGCAAACCATAAATTGCCTTCATTGTCAACAAACGGGAACATTTCATTTCCGCGGGTATTTATTTCAGCTCCTAAATTTACAGGTTCCCCCCATTTCCTGTTACCGAGGGAATCGGTAATTTTATGCGACACGTAAATGTCTGTTCCTCCAAGTCCACCGGGCATATCGGATGCAAAGTACAAATCAGACCCATCCTTGCTGAGCGCCGGATGCCCTACAGAATATTGGTCACTATTAAATTGCATTGGTTTAATATTGGCCCAACATTTAAGTAAAGCATCCCAGGTAGCTACAAATAATTTCAGTTTGTTCACGCCCTCGTCACTCTTTTTAAACCGCCAGTGATAAAAGTTACTGCGGGTAAAAATAATAGTATCCTGGTTCTTGCTGAAAGTTGCCGGCCCATCGTGATAGATAGAATTAATTGCAGTAGAAAATGGTGTCACAATTGCCGAATCCGGATATGTGAAATAAAGGTCAAGATAAGATGAATTCGTCCAATTATAGACAGAACCTGATTATAGAATATTTCGAACGGGCACTTGCAAACACAAGGCCATTTTTATAATACACTGGCCCGAAATCCGAAGCTTCTGAACAAAAAGGAGATTTCCTGATAATAAATGATGATGAATCTTTATAAAAAGAACCCATATCCTGATAAGCCTGAGCAAATAACTTTCCTCTCGGGTCATCGGGTACAGCCTCATCATATTTTTTATACCAGGCAACAGCTTCTTTATAATTTCCGTTCCTTGCCAATTCCTGGGCATAATAAAGCAGATAATCATGATTGACATTGGTTGTATCTACTAAAAAGGCATAGCAACGTTCAGCATTGTGACTATCATTAATCCGTCTGTATGAATCGGCCAGCTTCTCGTAAATTTCATAATTACGCGGATAACTTATTAAAAGCTGTTCATACATAGTAATGGCTTTATTATAGTCGAACCGGCTATAATAAAGGTCGGCCAGCTTTTCTTTCATAACAAAATCCTGAGCTGCAACAACAGTAAAGATAAAAAGGCCTATAA
>CAVSGB010000043.1:0-18729 GCA_963726845.1 uncultured Bacteroidota bacterium
TGTAAAATGTATCACTATAGAAATACCGGTTGAGAGTCTCATCATAAATAGACATTTGATAATATCCGGAATCAAATCCTGAATAAATATTCCAGGTATAATAATTCAATCCAGGCTGGGTGTTCCACTCGAGTTCTCCCTGATTATATCCTCCAATCATATTGTAAGATAAATACCAATTATTACTCGTTAAGTTATTAAATGAAACAGTCTCAGTACTACCGGCATTCCAACGTGTTGATTTGTTTGGTGTAATAAATTGATACGGAGATGTATTTGAAATTGTAATATTGGTAATAATACTAAAAGCTGTTCGCGCATTGTTGATTATTTTCAGCATGCAATTTTTATAAGTGGAATTTACTGTCGGAATTTTAATCAATGCTATATTATTGCTGGAATTTGGAGAACTTAATTTGCTGGCAATTGTATCCCAGGTAGAGCCGCCGTCTTTTGACCATACAACATTTATAGTTCCTGAACTGACTGCACTCCAGTCTAAACTAAAAGATTCTCCTGAAACCAAAAAATAATTTGAAGATGGTGAAATAATATTTAAAACTGGGGGTGCCGGGGCAATATAAAATGTATCGCTATAAAAATATCTTCCATAATGGCTATCGTAAATTGCGATCCTGTAATAACCTGAATCAACAAACTGACTAATTGTCCAATTAAAGCTGTTTTGGCCGTAATAATCATAATTCAAATAGTTATAATTACCATTATTGATATCAATTTTCTGATAATAGATGTCACTGTAATAGGAAGTTGAATTATTATAAAATTGAACCTGATATGTGGAATCTGCAGTCCATCTCGTTTTTTTATTTGGCGAAGTAAATTGATATGGAGAATTATTTGATAAAGTAATAGAATTGATAAAACTATTTACTGATTTTCCCGGAATACCAATTCTCAATATACAATTAGAATATACTGACGACACTTTAGGCGCTGTTAAAATTGCCGAATCACTATAGGAGTTTATGGATGGGATATTCTTTGCTAGTGTATCCCAAGTAGTGCCTCCATCTTTTGAAAATACGACAAATATTTTATCAACACTTACAGAACTCCATATCAAATTAAACTTTTCTCCGGATAATAGATAATAATTTGTTGAAGGGGAAGATATACTTAATGAAGGAGCGGCAGGAAGGATTGCAAATGTATCGCTATAACTCGTTTGGCCAGTATAATTGTCATACACTTGCAAGTAATATTTTCCTGAATCAGCCATTTGATCTATAGCTAAATTCAAATTTATAAGCCCAATTTGACTACCATAATTGCTCAAAATAGAGCTAATATTTTTGCCAACTTTATAACAGTTTAACGACCAGTAATTTGCCAAAGAATCAGATTTGCTGAATTTTATATTTACTGTTGTACCTGCTTTCCAATTTGACGTGTCCGTGGGCAATATAAATTTATATTCTGCGTCTTTAGTCAAATTAAGGATAATCGAATCAGCTAAGGTTTTCTTATAATTAGAAATTTTTAATATAGCTTTTCCGTTATTTGCAGGCTGGTATTAATATTTTACAGGTTTTATAACTATTTGCTGATATTTTCTGATTACTTAATAATGTTTCCCAATTAATTCCATTATTTAGAGATATCCCTATATTTATTGAATCATTAAATACTGAATAAAATTGAACATTCATATTATTGCCGGACTGGATGTGGGTTCCGTTATAAGGGGCAACAATCATGATTTTTGGTTTTGCCGGCAGGATATTGAATGTATCGCTATAATAATTTTTCCCTGAATAATCATCATAAATGACGATATTATATTTACCGACAACTATGTTATTGGGAATATTCCAAACAGTCGATGAATTTCCAGTACTATAGATATTTGTAAGAAAAACTTCCACACCTCCCACAATTTTATAATAAATAGAATATTCATAAGTGGTAGCTTTTGGTTTATAATAAATATTAATGGTATCTGAAGTACCGGCTTTCAAAATTGTTGATTTTGATGGGGAAATGAAATTTACCGAATCTCCTGGCACTAAAGGTTTTACAGGTGTTGCAAGATAAACTACAGATAATGTCCTGCTATCCTGATATTCATTGTCAGACGAATTGATCCAGAACCTCTGGTCGTTTCTGCCACCTGCTGCATCGGTAGTATTATCGGTAGCCAGTATTTCGAACCTGATATAAGAGCCATCAAACCTGCCTGAGTCTATCATAGCAGCAACCAAAGAATTCCAGGGTATCTGCCATTCTTCAATAAACGAACCATCCCCGGCATCTACATTCCCAATAGCCCAACCTGTTGGATTGTTTGTATATGCACTGTTGTGGTCGTCAAATCCCCAGGGAAATACTGATGCCCTTTGTTCCCTGAACTGAAAAAATGATTCACCGGTCAGTCCCGGAATTTCTCCAGGCGACAGTATCCAATTGAACATATACTTCGAAACAGTCCCTTTCCCATGAATTGGGAATTGCAGCAGCGCCGGTATCCATTTCTGAATTGCCTTTTTGCAGGGCAATACCCAAAGATATTGATAATTATAAGCCAACTGCATAAATGCAGTCATTTCATGCACAGTGTTTGTTGATTTCTCAGAAGCCAATGAAATCCAAGTTGTAGTCCAGGGTTCAGTTCCGTCTGTTTTTTCTATACCATCGGGTGTACAAACTTTTGAGGATTTTTGTACGGTCAAAGCAACTTTGTTGCTCTGTAATTGGGCGTTAACCTGACCAATGGATACAAGTGCAACCCCAATTACAATTAAGATTAGTTTCTTCATATAATTTTGAATAATTTAAAATAGTTTATAACGGTTAAGGTTCATCAAATATAAAATAAAAATATTTATCTGGCATTATATTTTCTTTAATAAAAGTAAACCACAACCTGTAAAGCTGGTGGCTTTAAATGAATTACCCCGCCGTAAGCGGACGTGGTATCCGGAGTCTGCCTAAAATTAAACTTTTGGATATTATTTTGTTCAATTTGAAAAATTGAGAGATAATAGTAAAATACTGCTAACACTCAAATTTTTAATAATGGCCACGAATGCATGAATAAATTATTCGTGCATTCGTGGCCATTTCATCCATGTTTTCCGGCTACAATTAAAAATATTCTAACATCCATTCTTTGCGGCTTTCATTGCCTTTTTCAATAATATCTATTATTGCTTTGCTGTTAAAACTTTTAAAATCACGAATTATATTGCAATGTCGTTGACTTAATGAAAAATCCTTCGGCTCCGCTCAGGGTTCATCTTTGGCAAAAAGTGTACGTTGAGCGGAGTCGAAACGAACTTGCAATGTAAGATAGTATGCGCCTTCCTGGTCTGCAATTTTACAGCCAGTTGTCATAGAATATATTTTTGTTTTTCAAATTATTATCCAACACGGCCAGAGTCCGAAAAGAAGAACGACTTAGCGGGACGCTACGCCGAACACTCTGAACATGCCACGCTTAACTGGGGGGCACTAACTGAAGCCCAGAAGGAAAAACAATTCAGGCTAAAATTTTAAAGTTAATTTATTATCCAGGTAATTATGTACCAGTGCAGAAATAATATTGTCTATTGGTATTCCTGTTTCTAAAGCCTTTATTTTAAGTTTATGAATTTCCTGCGATGGCAACTTAATTTGTATATTTTCAAATTTTTTAATTGTATTCCTGGCAGTTAATGATAAATTATTTTTAATAACCACTTCATTAACAACTTTTTTAATACTATTTTTACGATATGCTTTAAGTATTTCAGCTTCTTCATTATCTAATGTAAGTGCCATATTTATAGTTTTAAATGTTTTTTTGTGGCCTTCCGGCTTGGAATAATTGTTTTCAAAAATATTTCATTTTCGTTTTCAACAAAAGGGACCAAATAAATATAGCCATTTATGAGAATTGAAAAAACTTTTTGTCCCTTGTATTTTGTCTGGTCTGGATGGTCAAAAACCTCCATTGCAAATCCTTCCGAGATAGCAACCACAATTTCTTCAAATGATATTTTTCTATTTTGTTTAAGCCATTCATTTTTCTCAAGGTTCCAGTTAAAAAATTTCACACTTGTTTTTCTTTCAAAATTAATAAATTAAATAACACCATGTACAATCGGTTATTTTGATTGTATGTGTAAAAATTTCGTCTTTCTTGCACTCTGAAACAAGCTATGCTTAACTGTTGACGCTTGCGCCAGCGATGAAAAAACAACCTTTTTTTAGTTTAACAATTTAACTTTCTGCATCAAAGACAAAACCCAGCTATACTGCCGGTTTTGTCTTGTTTATGTTGTGGCACAAGCGGATGCTTGCGCCAGCAGGGGGCTCGTACCGAAGGCCCTGCCTGGAAGAAATAATATTAATAAAAATTTCCTAATTACTAGGTTTCCAAACACCACCTACCATCATACTCAATGAATAATCATCATCAGTATATTTAAAAGATTGTGTATAATCATTAGTATAAGTGATCCAAAGCGTTCCATCCCAATTAACCATATAAGGTAAGGTTCCTGAATAATTAACATAATCATAACTATTTAAATAGTTTGTATAGGTTTTCAATGATAACCAAATTCCATTTAAAGAAAATGTACCTGAAATGCGAGATGATCCATAATTTGATACAATTTGTTCTGACCATGTACCGTCATTATTAAATATAATTACAAAAGTAAATGAATCACCATTTGGATATGATGTAATCTGTGTCCATTTTCCATAAATATAACCGCCATAATGCAAAATATCACCTTGAGCAGCATACCAATCTCCAGCATTGTAACTTGAAGAACCTTGATTAGTATAAACTGTGAGTGATTTGCAATTTGTTAAATTGCCTGATTCTAATGTACCACTTAATACAAAACAAGTTTTAGAACCATCAGAATTTGAATTACTCATCCATATTGTAAAATTTGGAATTTCTCCAGTTATATAGCAACCATTACCAGTACTATATAAATTTGATGATATCTGTTCTTGAAAAGAAATATTTCCTCCGTTCTGGTCAGTTAATCGAAAAACACTATTTAAATAATTATTTATAAGATATTTTAAACTTCCTGTTGCATTATAAGTTTGCATTCCTGTTGTTATATATAAACCTGTAAGTGTAGGTGGTTCTGTTTCCATCGTAGGTTGTAATACCAGCTTTTGACAAAGCTTGTATTACAGTTTCATTTTGTTGAATAGGGTTATCAGAATTAGTATCTTTTTTACAACTGCTTGTTATCGTTATAAAAATACCCAATATAAATAATGAATAAATCCAATTTTTTGCTTTCTGTTTCATTCTTATTTAATTTTCAATTTACTATTCAAGGTTATGAGGCACAATCCGCCTTGATAAATTTCATTTTAATCTAGCATAATATATTATTTGCTAAATCCTAAAATCAATCCATAAAAAAAAATTTGATAAATATATTTTATTAAAATTAATTTCAAATACTCAAAATTGAGTATATTTATTTTCAAAAATGATAAAATGAAACAGGAAAAAATCGATGTAAATGGCAACTTACTTAACTTAGTTGAATCCCCGGGTATAGGTTTCCCGATTATTTTTGTCCATGGCAACTCGCTATCGTCAAAAGTTTTTTTGCACCAGATTGAAAGTGATTTGGGCAATCATTACAGGTTTATTGCATTCGATTTCCCGGGGCATGGGGAATCTGAAAAATCTGGCAATCCTGAAAAAGATTATTCAATTAAAGGAATGATAAATACATTGACAGGTGTTGTCAAAGCTTTAAATTTAAAGGAATATATTATTGTTGCCCATTCGTTGGGCGGACATGTTGCTATTCAATCTTCGCCCCAATTGAATGGGTTAAAAGGGCTGATGCTGTTTGGAACGCCGCCCATCCCCATTCCACCGGTATTTTCAGAATACTTTTTGCCAAACCCGGCGTTGAATTTTTTATTTAAAGGCGCCCTCGAAAAAAATGAGATGGACGAACTGACATCTGCCATGATTGCTGAAAAGGGGGAAGCCCGGGACTTAATATTAAGCGATATAATAAAAACCGATCCCCCGGTACGCGATAATATTGGAAAATCTATTATGGAATGTGCCTTTGGAGGAGATGAAATTCAAATTCTGAAACAATTACAAATACCGATATCGGTGGTTCATGGGTTAAGGGACACAATAGTTAACCTGGATTATATTAAAAAAGTCAGTTTTAAAAACCTTTGGGAGAATGAAATAAAAATAATCCCGAATGCCGGACATTGCCCGCAATTAGAAAATGCAAAAGAGTTCAATACTTTATTAGGCCGGTTCCTGGATTTTGTAACAAAAAAGCCATGAATGCAAAATAAGAAATGGCCACAAATACACGAATGATTTTTTATTCGCGTATTCGTGGCTTAAAAAACATTTAATATGTCGGAAATATTCTACAAAGAAGAAAGCTACAAAATAATAGGCATTTGTATGGAAGTCTTTAACAACCTGGGAGCTGGCTTTCTTGAAATCGTTTATAAAGATGCCCTGGAATACGAGTTTCGAAAAGAAAATATTTATTATGAAAGGGAAAAAGAATTTACAGTAAATTATAAAGAAATAGTGCTTCCTCATAAATTTTATGCAGATTTTATAGTTTTCGATAAAATTATTTTGGAAGTAAAGGCTGTCTCCGGGATTGAAGAATCATTTATAGCGCAGGCAATAAATTATCTGACAGTATCAAAAAACAAGCTGGCGCTTATAGTTAATTTTGGAGAATTAAAACTAAACTATAAACGCGTCGTTAAATAGAATTATTAGCCACGAATACACAAATAATATTTTATTCGTGTATTCGTGGCTAAAAAAATCAAAACTTTAAGCCTTTTTCCATCGCAAAAGTTATTAGTTCGCGGATATTTTTTGTGCCTCTTTTGCAGAGCATATTTCTACGATGTGTATCAACAGTGTGGCTGCTTATTGACAAAACTTCAGCAATTTCTTTACTTGTTTTGCCTTGTGCCAGCAACCCTAAAAGTTTAATTTCTGCAGTTGTTAAAATATCTTTGTTAATTAAGGCCAAAAGCTCTTCATCAGGAAATTTAAATACACTCAAGTCCGGGCCGGTATAAGTTAAGTCAATACAATTGCTTTTTTTGATATGCGAAATATCGGTATAAACAGCAAGTGTCAATACCATTTTGCCAGCTTTATCTTTTTTGAACATGCAGGTTTGGCGCAGCATCCTTAAATAACTTCCATCTGCTTTACCAATCCTGTAATCCATATTAAACACATATTCGAAAGGCCCGGAAGGAATATCGAAAGCAAATTGAATCGTTTTTTCGGTTGCTTTTGCAATTATTGCCCTGTCATCGGGATGAATAATATCGTACATTTTTTTCAGGGTAATTTCTTCAATCCTATAGCCAAGGATAGTTTCAATATTTTTGCCTGCAAATACTATTTTTTTAGCTTCTAAATCGGCAATGTATAAAAATTGCCTACCAAGTGTAAGTATATTGTTCAATTCAGCGTTATGAAATAATTGTTGACGGTAAAATGGAAGTCCTGGATCAAATTCCAAACCCGAAAGAAAGTTAAATAAGTGGTCGCTTTCCTGAATCACATTAATAAGATTTCTGAAAGTAAATATATAAAAATCAACATAATTTATAAATATGTGTATCCGAATAAATAACAATGAACTTTCAATTTTCCTTTACCGTCAAACTTCTGAATTCAAAGCATGAGTTAACACAATCCATCCCCCAACTTCTCCCCATGGCTATATACATATCTTGTTTATCACGTCCCTATGGGTTTTTAAAAGTGAGGGGAACTCACAATTCCAATAATATACATTGCATACTATTTGTGAATATATTAAATATCTTGCTGTTACAAAATGTTTTTCCAGCATTTTATCGCAGCGGCAAATGAAATGATCGAATTTAATGAACCTTTGAATCGGGTCAGGGTTATCTCTAATTTATTATATTTATATGTTTTAGAAATATATAATATAGATATAATCCATATATAACTTAGATATAATTTACTATTAATTTATATTTATAAGTTGTATATTAAATATTTATTTTACTTTATAAATATACATATTAAATTATGGTTTTAAATAAAGGACTTTAGAATATTCCATGAAGTATTAGAGGATTATCCTATGTAAAAGGATTTATATTACTTACGTTTTAAATGGATATGCAAGCGAAGCAAAGCCAGATTTAAATTCTTTAAGGGATTGTCAAATCGCATTCTGTCGAATATAAGATGGACTCATGCTTTCAAAGATGTGTACATAGCCCTGGACTCTGTTTGGGATGACTCTTTGGCAATAGTAATATTCATAATTACTGATATGAATATTTTAAAATTTTAACGATTATTAGTAATACTTCATCCTGTTTTTCGTCCTATTAGAAATTAAATAATTGCTGATAAATTACTTTTGCAATATCATGAAGTGGAAATTGATCGCTTATATTTTCCTTTTTAACCAATATCTTTCCGGGCAGGAAATATACAGGCCGCCATTGCTTCATGATCAGGCAAAATTTGATAGCATTGAAATAAATACATTGCTGGATTCTTTGTCACTACGCAAACTAAATTTCATTTTTTTTGATAACAATTTTGATTATTTAAAAACGAATAATACAATTAAAAATCCCGAAATTATTCACAATGGCCCTGATGAAAATAAACGTTTACAAAAAGTATTGGGCAACTATCCGAATTTCAAAAAGAAATTCCTGGCATTGGATATCAAAGACAATGTACCAGATCTTCACCTGCCAAAAGCAAAAGGCGGCACACCTAAAATGCTCAATCCTGATTTTATTGGTAGTTTAGGTTTCTTAATAAATAGTCCAATTTCTTTTTTCTACTATAATTTCAGTAAAGAAGAGCAGTCGCGGCGCAAGTTTTATGCTTTGAATGCCGACTTGCCAAACCGAAGGTGCATTGATGCAAAATATAATAAAGAAAAAGTACAACTTTGGACTGGTCTAAAAGACGAAGAATTAACGGAGTTTGTATTGTATTGTGATTTTGATGATTCTTTCCTTTCAAAAGCAAGTGAATACGATTTAATAGAGAAGGTTTTAAAAAAGCTTGCCGATTTTAAAACTTTTAAAGATTCCTGCAATTACAAGAATTAAATAACATCATTTCAGGGTTAGAAAAGATTTTTAGGACTTTGGCCCAATATATCGACTTTTTAATAATCTCATGGCCTAAGCTTGGATTAATTGAAGAAGAATTAAATAAAGGGACTTAGCCTTAAATAAATTATCCTGAATTGACATTAATTAATCCTTCCCAAAAATATTACGGATTGATTGACAACAAATAAATTCAAAGGAACAAGCAACAGATAGTTTTATAAAAAAGTCCAGGGTTATTGAAACAATGGCCTAACTTAACATTCGAATTAATCTAACCTAAATCATTATTTGAAGAAAAAACTTCTTTCACCGTTTCATTAAACCCTGAACCTCTATAAATTACTGAAATATAAAATTTGCTTATTTGCCTTTCATTAAGAAGACAACTATGTCAGGTTAATACCCTATTCTTTCTTATTGAAACAAATAAATACCTTAAGAATTTTTGTTTCTTATTGAAAATATCTTTAAAATTCGTGTAGGTTTGTTAATCAATTCATTATCCATGAGAATTCTGCCAATATATTTTTCTCCTTTCAAAGCCAAAGGAACTGCGATGTTTGGATCTGCTCCCGGGAAAACATGGCAGAAACTTTATCCTTATGATGAATTAGGCCGTTGCAGTTGGGCATTGAGATCGCTTTTAATTGATGATGGGGAAAATATAGTACTCATTGATTCAGGGTTTGGAAATTCCAATAAATATATCCTTATCGAATATTGTCTGGACAATTTTGAAACTTCGTTTGACATTTTAAATGCTTCAGTTTATAAGCCAGAACAAATTACCCATGTTGTGCATACACATCTGCATGTCGATCATTGCGGGGGAAGTTTTTTAATAAATGAAAAGGATGAGCTGTCTCCGGCTTTTCCAAATGCCGTATATATTGTCAGTCAATCTCAGTTGGAAACGGCTTTGAACCCTTCGGATTTTGAACGAAGCTCCTTTCAGCCTGAAATAATTTCAGAATTTGCAAATCATAAAAAATTACAACTTATCAAAAATGAATGTTTCCCGTTTCCCTGGCTTGAATTGGATATTTTTAACGGGCACACGAAAGGCCTTATTATTCCTGTAATACATACTAATAAGAAACCTATTGTTTTTGCCGGCGATTTAATCCCTTCAGCAACACATTTAAATTTGCAGGCTACTATGGATTACGATATCAACCGGTTGTTAAGCCTTACGGAAAGGGAAAATTTTCTGGAAGAAGCTTTTGAAAACGATAGTATTTTGTTTTTCCAACACGATTTATATTACGAATGTTGTTCGCTTAAAAAAGAAAACAGCCGGGTATTATCGGCTGAATTTTTCAAATTATCTGATATCGCTTTTTAGAAAAGCCACCTGAATTTTCAAGTGGCTTTTTAATTAAAATGTATTATTATTAATTTTTTACATACAGCCATGCATCCTGAATAACGCTGAACCGAAGGTTATTCAATGCACTCAGGGCATCTTTGTAATCGTTACTGGCAAATGTACTCACCAGATTAAAGCCATTTGGCGCCATAATGATCTGCGATTTATAGCCTTTCAATTTCATTTCTTTTACATAGCTTTCTGCATTTAAAGGATTACGAAAACTTCCTGTAATTACATGATAATTTCCATTAAGCCCACAACATTTCTGGACGGAATCAATTTTTGCCTTCGAATCCTTTTTCAGTTTTTCCATTTGGGCGGCAAACTCAAGAGAATCATCTTTCAAAGAGTTTTCAAGGCGTTCAATATATTCTTTCATCCTCTTTTTTTCACCTATAATACCTTTCTTGCGTAAATAATTGCAATTGGTGCTCAACAAAGCAATAATTGCTAATAAAAAAGCTATTTTTTTCATATCAGTCTGGGTTAAGTTTAAAAAATCAGTGGAAATGTACAAATTATCATTTTAGTTTGCAAGAAAATTACTGAAAATGAACACTTCAGATGAAATGATTTTTTTAGTCCATGCCACCCTGAAAAGCCTAAAACCTAAAATTGCAACAAAAATATCAAAACGTTAGAATTCACAAAATAAAAAAATCATTGAAAAATTAGGCGTATTCTTTAATTTAATTGGCTTAATGTGTATTTTTTGGAGTAATTTATTGTTTTAATAATAAAAATACGATAGCATAAAGTATTTTGTTCTTTATACTTTTACATTATGTAATATTTTTTAAAATCAGATTAAAATCTATGCCAATCGATTTTTCTAAAATACCATCGCCCTGTTATGTTATCGATGAAGGGTTACTGCGAAAAAACCTTGAAATAATAAGCAGTGTCCGCGATAAAGCTGGTGTTGAGATAATCCTCGCTCTGAAAGGTTTTGCCATGTGGTCGGTGTTTCCTATTATTAAAGAATATGGTTTTAATTATGCAACGGCCAGTTCTTATAATGAAGCCAGGCTTGCATTCGAAGAAATGGGCACTCCGGCGCATACATATTGTCCTGCATATACCAATAATGACTTTGAAAAAATTGCTGATCTCAGCAGCCATATAACATTTAATTCTCTATCTCAGTTTGAAAGATTTTATCCTCAAATTAAAAATATTAAAAATTCTATAAGTGTTGGATTACGGGCAAACCCGGAATTTTCAGAAGTGAAGGCACTTCTTTATAATCCCTGTGCCCCAGGAACAAGGTTGGGAATTACCGCTTCAAAATTTACAGATAAATTACCCCAGGGAGTCGAAGGGCTTCACTTTCATGCTTTATGCGAATCGAGTTCCTATGACCTTGAAAAGACTTTGGCAGCATTTGAGAAAAATTTTGGCCATCTTTTATCACAGGTTAAATGGGTAAATATGGGCGGAGGCCATTTGATGACCAGGAAAGATTATAACTGCGACCATTTAATTTATTTACTTAAAAATTTTAATAAACACTATCCGCATTTACATGTTATTCTTGAACCTGGCGCTGCTTTTGCCTGGGAAACAGGCTACCTTGTAGCTTCAATATCAGATATAGTTGAAAATTCAGGTATAAAAACTGCTTTGCTCGATATATCGTTTACGGCCGACATGCCAGACTGCCTTGAAATGCCTTATAAACCTTTAATTTTAAAGGCTGTCGATGAAGAACCCGGCAAACCAACTTACAGGTTTGGCGGAAATAGTTGCCTTTCAGGCGATTATATGGGCAACTGGTCCTTTGATCACGAACTTGAGATCGGCGAAAAAATAATTTTCAACGATATGATCCATTACACGATGGTTAAAACTACAACATTTAATGGGGTTCAGCACCCATCAATTGGAATTTGGAACAACGAATCCGAGTTCAGGCAAATAAAAGAATTTGGTTACGAAGATTATAAAAACAGGTTATCGTAAAAAGTGAGACCGGAAAAAGGAGTCCGGATGCCGGATACATTTCATCAGACTCCAGCCTCTGTTTTCCAGTCTCCGGTTTCCTGAAATCAATGCAATATTTTAAAAAGTAATTCTCTCAATAGTTCTCCATCAGGGACAGATGTATTGCCAACTCCTTTTGATTTCATGTCGTAATCGCGCAGGTATGAGATAATCGCGACAGTCTGAGAAGGATTGTATTTCCTGGCAGCTTGTTCATATTCAGCCACAAAATATGGATTTATACCGAGATTAGATGCTACGGACGATCTTGATTTGTCAGTAAGAAAATGAAAGGTAAGCACTTTACTGAAAAAACTGAACAGTACCTGAATAGTAACAGTGAAAGGTGCTGCTTTTGGATTTTTACTAAAATAATCAGCTATGCGATTGGCCTTTAAAACATTTTTTTGACCAAGAGCCTTAGTAAGCTCGAAATTGTTATAGTCCTTACTAATGCCAATATTCTTTTCGATGTGCAGTTTGTTTATAAGTTTTGTGCCTTCGGGCAGCATTAAACTCAGTTTATCGAGTTCGTGTGCAATCTTGCTTAAATCGTTTCCTAAAAATTCAGTAAGCAATGCTGCAGCTTCAGCATCTATTGCAATTCCTTCTTTCTTAAGAAAATTAATAACCCAGTCAGGGATTTGGTTATCATAAAGTTTTTTTGACTCAAGTATTTCGGCATTTGCTAAAAGTGTCTTGTAAAATTTTGTACGCTTATCTAAAGTTGAATATTTATAATTAATAACAAGAATGGTTGACTTTAAAGGCTTTTCAACGTAAAAAATCAAGTCTTCAATTTTTTTTAATTCCTGGGCTTCTTTCACAATTACTACCTGATAATTTGCCATCATCGGAAAACGTCGTGCAGCATCTATTATCGATCTTACATCAGCGTCTTTTCCATAAAACACAATTTGATTGAAAGTTTTCTCAGCTTCGGTAAGTAAATGCTTTGAAATATAATCGGTAATTAAATCGAGGTAATATGCCTCATCGCCCATTAGCAGGTAAACGGGATGAAATATTTTATTTTTAAGGTCATTTAGTATCTGCTCATAATCTTTCATAATCAAAAAAAAGATATTAATTATCGACCAAAGTTTAAATTTGCATTTTGTAACAGCGACCAAAAGATACTTCAATTAGTCGCTGTTCACAGAAAAAATATTTCGTTCAAATATATGAAGAAATGACCTGTCAAATTTAAATAAAAACAAAAATCATGATGAAACATCCATGCACTTGCGTTCACAAAAGGAAATGAATATAACATGGATGTTCTGTGAGAATCAACTGTAAGATTATTAAATGTTTAACCTAATTATATTCTCATGAAATTGAACTTGCCTGAATTTGAATTTACTTTTAAAGATGAAGGAGGCAGGCGTTTTATTTTTGATAAGATCAGGCATAAATATCTGTTATTGTCACCGGAGGAATGGGTGAGGCAAAACTTTGTAAGATATTTAATTGAAAATAAAAAATATCCTTCATCATTAATTGCACTTGAAATGCCATTTACAATTAATGAAGCCAATCTGCGAAGCGATATTGTTGTTTATAACAGGCAAGGAAAAATTATTGTAATGGTAGAATGTAAATCGCCGCAGGTTTCACTTTCCCAAAAGGTATTTGATCAGGCAGCAGGATATAACCTGAAACTTAATTCAGAAATATTGATAATTACCAACGGAATATCGCATTATTGCTGCCGATTAGACTACCCTCAACACAAATGGATATTTTTAAGCGATATCCCCAATTATACAGAATTGTCTTCAATTGGTATTGATTAACTGGAACAAATATTCATCGGTATAGCCATTCGTACTTTTAGTCCAGTCTTTCTTTAAGCCTATTATATTAAAGCCATGTTTCCTGAACAATTTCAGGCTTATTAAGTTGTTTGAAGAAATATTGCAATATAATTGATGCAGGCCAAGTAATTCGAAGCAATATACAATCAACACGTTTAAAGCTTCAGAAGCAAATCCTTTTCCCCGATCTGTTGCATCGGCAATAAGAATCCCAACACCGGCACGATGGTTGAATGGGTCGAAATCGAAAAGGTCAATAGTTCCAATTGTCCTATAATTTTCAGTTTTCAAGTCAATCATTAAGCGAAGTTGTTTTGTTTCGTATATATCGAGGTGGGCAGTTTCGAGGTATTTCATCAATATATGTTTCGAGAACGGGGTAATAGTAGCGCCGGTTGACCATAAAGCAGTATCATTTTCCCATTTATATAAAATTCCCAAATCAGAAATTTCCGGAGCCCGCAGTTTAATTATCTTATTTTCCAGATATTCCAGGACAGGTTTCATTTTGCGCCTTTCTTAAATACTAGTTCCTGATCTTTAAATTTAATCCATTTTGAAGTAAATGAATCCTTAAAACCAGCTTCTTTAGCCTTTTTTAAAGTTGGTATTGCATCTGCCTCATTTGCAAAAAATCCAGTAATATATCTGTAATAGCCATCTTTGAATTTGTATATAGCAACTGAATCAAGATTGCCTATGTTTATATCTTTATTGAGTATTTTAGAAGTATAAAATTGGATTGTAAATAGTTCAGAATTTAGTAAAAGAGGATTAGATGTTGTGTTCGCCAACTTTTTCGACAATGAATTATTTGCGTCTGGCATAATTTCATTTTTAATATTCTTATTGCTATCAGTAATCAGATTCTCAAACGCCATTGAAGGTCGATTGATTTCTATTAATAAAGATGAAGAATCGTTATGTGTCAGAAACGGAACAAACACCAATGCAGTTTTCAACACACTATCTGCTGTAATAAATTTAAATGCAAAATTGCCCTGTTTTAATGAAGTTGAAAATTTGCCACTTGTTGAAACTGACAAACTATTTAATTCAGAATTGCTGTTATTATCAGTTATTTTAACAGATATGCAAGAAAAATCAAGTACTCCCGCTATTGAAAATAATTGACCTTTTATCTTCAAAGATTTTGTTTCAGATTGTTTTTCCTGTTTTTTTGTATCCAAAAGACTTAGGTTAAAAAAAGCCTGGCTTTCTTCAGTTAAAGGAACATAACTCTGGTCGTCTTCAGATGTGTTAACCGGATATCCAATATTTATTGGAGCTGACCATAATCCCCCATTGACGTTATTACAATAATATATATCAAAACCGTCGCGGCCTTTTTTAAAACCCTGGGAACAATATATTAACGTTGCACCACCATTTGTTATTAACGGATAATCGTCGTTTAGAAAAGTATTTATCCTAACGCCGGCATTAACGGGCTTGCCCCAATCGCCATTCTGGTTTTTAAAAGAATAATAAATATCCATTCCCCCGAAGCCGCCGGGCCTGTTGCTGGCAAAGTAAAGCACCTGGCCGTCGGGTGATTCGCTTGCATGGGTATCCCAATATGAAGTATTGATATTCCCATTCAGCTTATGGATGCCAGACCATGTTTTGCCATTATAATTGCTAATATAAATGTCGCTTTCAAAATTATTATATTTGGTAACATAAAGTCTTGTGCCATCGAAGTTCAGGGAAGATGGGAAACAATCGCCACTTGATCCCAATTGAGTTGTAATATCAACTGCTTTAGACCATGAACCCTTGTTTTTGATAATACAAAATATTTTGTTTTCTGATTGCTGACCACTTAAAAAAATTAGTTTTTTCCCATTGCCGGAGATTGCAAGATTATTATAGGGTTTATTAGGATCAAATTTAAAACCTGCGCTATCTTTTACATTTACCTCTTCTGCATGGCCTACCTGATATAGCTTTCCAAGATAAATATAATAATCATATTGTATATTATAATCACCGATCGTCGAATTGCTGAATATTTTTTTTAGATTATATAATGCCTTTTTACTTTCTTCCGGGATGTTAAGATAACAAAGAGAAAGATGGAAACTTATATTTGTATTCGATGAATCATTTTCAAGCAAACTCTCATAAATCTTGGCTGCTTGCGCATATTCACGATTGAATAAATGAAATTCGGCTTTTTCGAACCATTGCCTGGAATTCATTACATCCTGCGCATAGAGGTTGCAATTAATTAATACAAGCAGCCAAAAAATAGTTAATTTATACATTCTTTGCAGTTTCGTTATTCAAAAACCATTTCTCTCATGAAATTAATAAAGGTACACAAAGTAAGCAATTCTAACCTAAAATTGCAAAAACTTATTATATTACAGAGTACCAGTTTCTCTGAAAAATAGCTATCTTAGTTTTCTATTTTGAAAATCTATTTATAATTTTTTATTATGTTACATTTATGCATTATCATTTACAACAGTAAGCTGTTTTAATATTGAAACTATAAACTTATAAGACTAATAAGCAAAATGTTATAATAAAAATATAAATATGAATTTTTCTTTTACAAAAAATACAGAATTCTATCCGATAGCCTACCTTTCTATTTTTGGTTTCACCCATGCTTTAGTTGATGCAAGCAGTGCTGCATTTATCCTATCCGGCCTCAACGTTTCAAAAGGATTGTTTTATTATATCCTTTTATACAATATACTTGCATTTGGGTTACAGGCACCATTGGGTTTGCTGGTTGACAATATTCGTCAGCCAGTATTTTCAGCATTCTTAGGATGTATTGTGCTTGCTGTTGCATTATTTTTTGGGTACAATCCTCTGTCAGCAACTATATTCGCTGGAATTGGCAATGCATTGTTTCATGTTGGTGGTGGTACTGTTGCCCTGAACTTAAAACCAACCAAAGCCATTTATCCGGGAATATTTGTTGCCCCCGGCGGAATAGGAATTACGTTGGGAGTATTATTAGCAACTGCAAAACTTTTTAATCCCAACCCTTTTATTATTCTTTTATTAATTGCCGCACTTGGGATTTTTATTATTAAATGTCCAAAAATAAATTATGTTAAAACCCGGATCAAAGGTATTAATTGGATAATATTGGCAATTTTCTTTGTTCAAATTTCTATAGTTATTCGGTCTTTGATAGGTCTTACAGTTAGTTTTCCCTGGAAATCCAATATTATTTTGCTGTTTCTATTGACAATAACAATTGCTTTTGGTAAGGCATTGGGCGGCTATATTGCCGACAAATTTGGCTGGATGAAAATTGCAGTTTTCAGCTTGATAATTTCTTCCCCTATGCTGGCTTTTGGAGCCGGATTCCCTATAATAGCAATAATTGGTATTTTTCTTTTTAACCTCACCATGCCAGTAACTTTGGTCGTTATTTCAAATCTGCTTCCCGGCAAACCAGGTTTCTCATTCGGATTGACAACACTTGCACTTATAATTGGCGCTTTGCCAACATTTTTTCATTACAAATATTTTTTTACAGGAAATTGGGATTTATTAATATTGGTTCTTTTTTC
Source organism: uncultured Bacteroidota bacterium (assembly GCA_963726845.1). Taxonomy (GTDB): domain Bacteria; phylum Bacteroidota; class Bacteroidia; order Bacteroidales; family DTGW01; genus CAVSGB01. The sequence goes on from CAVSGB010000043.1 coordinate 17,853, forward strand.
AGCATTGGCTATTTTTATTGGCTTGTGGTTTTATAATAAGATTCAGGCAATGACATAGTTAATTTTTTAATAATATAAACTTATGAAAACAAAAATTATTTTTATTTTACTTTTATTTCTTGTCATCGTGTCTTCGTGTAAAAAGGATTATGTATCAAGTGAAAAAGTTTATAGATTAGAAGGACATGCTCAGAAAGGTCCTTTTATCAGTGGTGCAAATGTAACCATCATAGAACTTGATAAGAATCTTGTTCCGACTGGCAAATCATATTTCTCAACTATTGATGACAATGCAGGTCATTTTACTTTTCCGGAAGTAAAATTTAATTCAAATTATATTCAATTAAAAGTTGAAGGTAATTATTATGATGAGGTTTTAGGCGGAATCCCAATTAATGAAATAACATTATATTCAATTGTTGATATCTCAAAAGATTCGATTATTAATGTAAATTTATTGACACACATTGAACAAAGCAGGGTTCAATTCTTATTAGACAAAGGTATATCATTTCAAAATGCACAAAAACAAGCCCAAAATGAGTTATTGAAAGTGTTTAATTTAGAAGATAAAGCAATTGGTAATGCTGAACAACTAGATATTACATCTCCAAATCTTGATGGCGGAGTGTTGTTGCTTATTTCGTCAATAATTATATCAAATTACGGTACAGGCCTTGAATTTCAAGAGTTTATTTCAAATTTTGTTACAGATTTTAAAGAGGATGGTACTATCGATTCTGAAAGTATTCAAGAAGCTTTAGCTACAGGGGCATATGTCTTGGATAAATAAAATAACAACAAATTTAACAACAAAATACAGCGATATGGGCAAATCAATAAAACCCTATGAAATAAACTTATTGTTAAATCAATT
>CAVSGB010000044.1:0-27408 GCA_963726845.1 uncultured Bacteroidota bacterium
CAGTTACAAAAATAGCTGTATATGGTCGTGGTAAACAGAGAGGTTTAAAAGTTGGTAACATTACTTATGATGAATTGAGTAAAACCCAATTAATGATTGTAGTAAATGACTCTGATAAAGAAATTGTTGTACAAACAATTTTGGAAAACGCAAAGACCAATCCCAAAGGTCAGTTTGGCGATGGTAAAATATTTATCTCGCCGGTACTCGATGCCTGGACAATTAGTAAAGGAACAAAGGAATTATAATAAAATGAGCTAATGTTTTTGAGAATGAGAACAAACCAATTTTTAGCATCATTGGTAAAATTAAAAACAAGATGATTGAAAACGCATACTGCATTTAACTTCAAAAATAACAGAAATAATTTCAACTATGAAGATGATAGACGCAATAATACGGATGGCCAAAATAAATGAAACAAAGATAGCGCTTGCTGCTGCCGGATTACCTTCATTTATGGCATCAGGAGAAGTTCAGGGTCGCGGTCGTGGACATGGGGAAGGGCACCGTTATCAGGAAATAATGAACGATCCTGAATTAAGTGAAGCCTTAAAAGAAACAATGGGTGCAGAACCGCGCCTGAAAACAAAAAGAATGTTGACCATAGTTGTTATAGATGAAAAATTAGAACCTGGCAGTTGAAACTATAATTAAAGTGAACAAAACCGGCAATAGTGGGGATGGTAAAATATTTGTTCAACCGGTAGCTGAATCTTTTCAAGTAAGAACTGGTGATAGTGGTGATAAGGTACTCGATTAAAAAGGAGGATTGATTATGAATACGTATGAAAGAATATTACCCGATCCGTCGGGTTTGAAGAAAGAAATACTGGCAAAATATCCAGCTAAGTTGGCCAAGAAAAGGGAAAAACAATTGTTAATTGTGGATCATGATCAGGTACAGCAGATACAAGCTAACGTTAGGACAGTTCCTGGAATTATTTCACAAAGAGGTTGTACTTATGCGGGTTGCAAAGGTGTTGTTCTGGTCCTTCCCGTGATATTCTAAACCTGGTTCATGGCCCAATAGGATGTTCTTTTTATGCATGGCTTACCCGTCGTAACCAAACACAACCTGAAACTCCCGATAGTCCAAACTTTATGATGTACTCGCTATCGACCGATATGCAGGATTCAAACATTGTTTTTGGTGGCGAACCAAAGTTGAAAGAAGCTATTCGCGAAGCCATGAAGATTTTTAATCCAAAAGCCATAGGCATTTTTCAACCTGCCCGGTAGGATTGATCGGTGATGATGTTCATGCAGTAGCCCGCGAAATGAAGGCAGAACTTGGTATTAACGTTTTCGGGTTTAGTTGCGAAGGTTATAAAGGCGTCGAGCCAAAGCGCTGGTCACCATATTGCCAACAATGGCTTATTTAAATATGTCATTGGTCTCGATGAGAATGGTGGCGCAAAAGGCAAGTTCAAAATTAATATGTTGGGAGAATATAATATTGGTGGTGATGCTTTTGAAATAGAACGAATATTAGAAAAAGTTGGTATCACATTGGTTGCCTCGTTTAGTGGCAACTCAACCCTGAAACAGTTTGAAACTGCCCATACTGCAGATTTAAACATTGTTATGTGCCATCGTTCTATCAACTATATGGCCGAAATGATGGAAAAGAAATTTGGAATCCCCTGGATTAAAGTAAACTTTATAGGAGCAGAGGCTTCCGCAAAGGCGTTAAGAAAAATCGGTGAATACTTTGAAGATGTAGATTTGAAGAAAAGGATAGAAGAAGTAATAGCCGAGGAACTTCCTTTTGTTGATGTGGCCATTAAAAAAGTGTTGCCCCGTACCAAAGGAAAATTAGCCATGCTTTTCGTTGGCGGTTCTCGTGCACACCATTACCAGGAATTATTTAATGAACTGGGAATGCAAACCGTTTCGGCAGGCTATGAATTCGGCCACCGCGATGACTATGAAGGGCGGAAAGTAATTCCAACCATTTCAGTGGATGCTGATAGCAGGAATATTGAAGAACTTCATGTTGAAGCTGATGAAACCCGTTACAAACCTCGCAGAACTGAAGCACAATTGGAAGATTTCAAAAAACGTGTAGATGAAGTTGAGGATTATATTGGCATGATGCCCGATATGAAGAAAAACTCACTGATGATTGATGATGTAAACCATTGGGAAACAGAAAAACTCATTGAGTTTTATAAACCCGACATTTTTTGTGCCGGCATTAAAGAAAAATATGTTGTACAAAAATTGGGAATTCCTCTAAAACAATTGCATAGCTATGATTATGGCGGACCGTATGCAGGTTTTAAAGGAGCGATAAATTTTTACGAAGATATTAGCATGATGGTTGGCGCAACAGTCTGGAAGTATATCCAGGCACCATGGGAGACACACAAACAGTTGGAAGCCAACTTCGTTATTGATATAGTTTAATTTGTCCCTTTTTCCCCCTATATAAAGTACCCGGGACTTGAAGTGGCCTGATTTTTCAGGGCTTTCCCCGACCGGGTCAATAAAAGGTTCTTAAAATAAAAAGCTTGCGGTTAATGCTTGAAAAACCGATGCACCAAAAGTGCATATCGGAACCACGGGGCAGCGTAATCTGCTCCTGGTGCCGATAATTAAAAACGAAACATTAAAAAATACGAATATGTTACTACGTCATACATCAAGTGAAGTAATTGAGCGCAAAGCACTGACAATTAACCCGGCAAAAACTTGCCAACCTATAAGGGGCTATGTATGCTGCCCTGGGAGTTCGAGGATGTTTGCCACATAGTCATGGCTCGCAAGGTTGCTGCTCGTATCATAGAAGCGCCCTTACCCGTCATTACAAAGAACCCGTTATGGCCTCAACAAGTTCATTTACCGAAGGAACATCAGTGTTTGGCGGACAAGCCAACATGCTTCAGGCAATCGAAACTATTTTCTCGGTGTACAACCCTGATATTGTTGCAGTTCACACTACATGTTTGAGCGAAACAATTGGCGATGACCTTAACCAGATTTTACAGAAAGCCCGTGAAAATGGTATTGTACCAAAAGGAAAGCATGTCCTTCATTGCCACACTCCTAGTTATGTTGGCTCACATGTTACTGGTTATTCTAATATGGTTATGGGTTTGGTATCGTATTTTGCGCAAAACACAGGGATTCCGAACTATCAGGTCAACCTTATCAGCGGATGGGTAGAACCATGTGATATGCGTGAAATAAAAAGAATTGCCAAAAAATTACAGTCCAATACAATTATGTTTCCTGATACTTCAGGAATCCTTGATGGTCCTTTGACAGGAAAATTTGAAATGCACCCAAAAGGAGGAGCTACCATCCCTGAATTAATTAGTGCAGGCGATGCAAAATTCACAATTGGGTTAGGCCAATTTGCTACTGAAGAAGCAGCCAAAAAGCTGGAATACAAATGCAAAGTAAAATACGATATAACCGATATTCCTATTGGCTTACAGGCGACCGACAGGTTTATAACCATGCTTAGCAGGTATGCCAATGTAAAAGTACCTCAATCACTTACTAATGAGAGAGGAAGATTGATTGATGTAATAGCCGACATGCAAAAGTATTTCTATGGAAAACGGGTAGCACTTTTTGGAGACCCGGATTGGTTAATTCCATTAACTGAGTTTTTAGTTATGCTCGAAATGAAACCAGTTTACATTGTTAGCGGAACACCTGGCAAAGCTTTTGATATTCGCATGAAAGATATTTTAGGAGAAAAAGTTCCTGAAGCAAAATTTAAAAATGGCGAAGTTGCAGATATGTTTCTGTTACATCAATGGATAAAACAGGAAAAAGTGGATTTGTTAATTGGTAATACTTATGGCAAGTACATTGCCCGCGATGAAGATATTCCATTTGTTCGTTTTGGCTTTCCTATAATGGATCGAATCGGTCACAGCTATTTTCCAACAGTTGGCTATCATGGAGGCATAAGGATTTTAGAAAAAATACTTAGCGTATTGATGGACAGAACTGACAGGGATGCGCCCGAAGCCAAATTTGAATTGGTAATGTAAACTTAGAAAGCATAAATTAATATATAGTTTTAATTAGTTTGATTTTAATTTATCTCCTGTGCCGTGCCTCTGTATATGATGTGTTTTAAGGGGGTATGGCCAGACAGATAAAAATCTGATCAAAATTACAGGGAGATGGGAACTTATATTGTTGAACGGGAAAAACAAATTACGCAAAAAAACGGCAAGACTGTTGACATAGACTGCGCGAAAGCAAGTGTTGCAGGTTCGGTAAGCCAAAGGGCTTGTGTTTTTTGTGGTTCTCGTGTAGTTCTCTATCCAATTACAGATGCATTGCACTTAGTTCATGGCCCCATTGGATGTGCTTCTTACACCTGGGATATTCGTGGCTCACTTTCTTCAGGGTCACAAATTAACCGGTTAAGCTTTTCAACCGATTTACGTGAAAAGCATGTTGTGTTTGGTGGAGAAACAAAACTTTACAATGCATTAACCGAATTAATTAAAGATTACAAACCCAAAGCAGCTTTTGTATATTCAACCTGCATAGTTGGTATTATTGGTGATGATGTTGAAGCAGTTTGTCGTAAAGTATCTAAAGAAACTGGTATTGATGTCTTTGCAGTTCAAGCCGAAGGTTTTAATGGTACCAAAAAAGATGGTTACAAGATTGCCTGCGAAGCTCTGATGAAACTTATAGGTACAGGTAATTCTTCAGATAAAATTCCGCTAAGTATCAATATTCTGGGCGATTTTAACCTAGCAGGAGAATTGTGGATACTTGCCGATTATTACAAAAAAATAGGCATCAACATTGTTTCGCGTTTCACTGGCGATGGACGTGTTGATGAAATACAAAAGGCACATACTGCCCAACTAAACGTAGTTCAATGTTCAGGTTCTATGACCTATTTGGCCAAAGCTATGGAAGAAAAATATGGGATTCCATTTATAAGGGTTTCCTATTTTGGTATTGAAGATATGAGCAATGCTCTCTATGAAACGGCAACTTTTTTTAACCGGCTTGATTTAATTGAAATGGCCAGGAAATTAGTAAGTGCAGAGTTGGCATTGCTTATTCCGGCATTAAAACCTTATCGTGAAAAACTGGAAGGCCACAAAGCTGCTATATATGTAGGAGGAGCTTTTAAAGCCATATCTTTGGTCAAGGCATTGCGGTTGATTGGTGTAAAGACTGTGGTTGCCGGATCTCAAACCGGGAATACTGATGATTATCGCCTTATCCAGGAAGTATGTGATGAAGGTACTATCATCGTTGACGATTCAAATCCAAATGAATTGCAGCAATTTGTCCGTGAAACCGGGGCTGATATTTTCATTGGCGGGGTTAAAGAACGTCCCATTGCACATAAATTGGGAATTGGTTTTTGTGACCATAACCATGAACGTAAAGAAGCACTTGCCGGATATGAAGGTATGCTCAATTTCACTAAAGAAATTTATGCAACAGCAACCAGCCCTGTTTGGCAATTTGTAAAACATAAAAGAAAATAATTTAACATTAAAAACTAAAGTTATGGATGCTTATTTGAACAGTTTTGTAAACGACAGGGTTGAGAAACCTGTTGCTAAAATGGGTAAAGAAAATAAAGCCACATTAATAAAGTCTTTCAAGAAACTTGGTAAACAAATCACGTTAAAATTTAAAGAAAAAAATGACCAGCCATTTGATAAGATTAAGGTTAACAAGCCAAAGGTATTTCGTGGGTCTCGGAAAATACACGTCATATTACAGAGATATGCAAAAAACAAACCCCATGAATATCTCATTTAATGAAAAAGGCCCAATTTACTGGCGGGGTCTGAGACCTAGTTCTAAACGTAACTTTGTAGAAAACAATTCTTCAAAAGGCAATTTTCAAAAATCAATACATCAGAGTTCATCACAATCTGTCAAAAGTTATGATTATTGGAGAGGCTTAAGACTAAGTGTTTTGAGTAATTCAGCAAAAAACAAATCTATTAAGAATGATTTGCTGAAAATATACCGCGAAAATGCTTCAACTTCAAGTAAGAGTTATCATTACTGGCGGGGATTGAGGCCATAGAGTAAAATAATTACCAAAAGCAACACAGGAGGTTTTATGGAAACAACAAATAATAAAAGTTCAATATTGAATGGGAGTAAAAGCAAAGCGGCTTCTTCTCGAAATGCATGTAAAGTTTGTTCCCCTCTTGGAGCTTCGGTTGCTTACAAAGGAATCAAAGGCTGTGTGCCTTTAATACATGGCTCTCAGGGATGTGCAACTTATATCCGTCGCTATTTAATCAGTCATTACAAAGAGCCTGTTGACATTGCATCCACAAATTTTAGTCAGGAAACTTCAATATTTGGTGGCGCTAAAAATTTCGAAGCGAGCATTAATAATATAATAAAACAATACAATCCAGAAGTAATAGGAATATCAAGTACATGCTTAAGTGAAACAATTGGCGAGGATATGAAAATGATGATTCACGATTACTTAAAGAATCATTTAGGTGAAAGTATTCCATCACTTGTTTATGCCTCCACTCCGAGCTATCAGGGAACTCATATGGATGGCTTCCACGAAGCTGTGACTTCTATTGTACAGGCATTTGCCGAAGGTAAAAACAACTGTGAGCATATTAACTTTTTCCCGGGTTTTGTGTCACCCGCAGATATTCGTTACCTGAAAGAAATCCTTTCAGATTTTTTTATCGATTATATAATGCTCCCGGATTATTCAGATACACTTGATAGTGGAATTTGGGAAGAATATAAACGCATACCTCCAGGAGGCAGTCCATTAAACCGGATAAAACTTGCAGGTTCAGCTTTTGCCTCTATTGAGCTGGGAAATGTATTCAATTCAGCAAAAAATATTGGAAGAGTAAAAGATGGCATTTCGCAACCAACTGCTGCCTCATATTTGCAGGAACGCTTTAAGGTAGAACTATTACAGACCACTATGCCTATTGGAATAAAAGCAACCGATAAGCTATTTGAAATACTTGAGCATGTTTCACTCTATCCAACTTCTGAAAAATATATTCAGGAACGCGAACGTCTTGTAGATTCGTACATTGATGGTCATAAATATGTTTTTGGAAAACAAGCTATAGTTTATGGCGAAGAAGATTTTGTAATAGGTATGGTTTCATTCCTGGTGGAAATAGGAATTAAAACCGTATTGGCTGTATCAGGAGGTGAAAGTAGTAAAATGAAAACAATATTAAAACAAATTGCTGGTGATGATATTGAAATAATGGGTGGAGGCGACTTCGAACAAATGGCAACTTTTGCAAGGGAAAATAAACCTGATTTACTGATTGGCAATAGTAAAGGTTATTATATCGCCCGTGAATTAAATATTCCATTAATAAGGGCAGGTTTTCCCATTCACGACCGAATAGGTGGCCAACGTATTTTGCATTTAGGCTATCGTGGCACACAACAGCTTTTCGACAAAATTGTAAATGCATTGCTTGAATACAAACAGGATCATTCATCGGTAGGATATAAATATATGTAGGAAAAAGCCCACTAAATCCCCAAAGGAGGACTTAAAAAAGTTGATCATTAGCAAATTGGCACATTGATAAATTAGTACATTAAGATCATGGAAAGAAGTTTAATTGAAGAAAAAGCTCTTTCTTCTTTAGGGAAAGGCAAAGAAGCGACACATCCTTGTTTCGATGTTGAAGCGAAAAGAAAATATGCCAGGGTTCATTTACCAATAGCACCCAATTGCAATGTTCAATGTAATTTCTGTAATCGCAAGTTCGATTGTGTAAACGAAAGTCGTCCAGGTGTTGCAAGTGCCATTTTGATGCCACATCAGGCTTTGGATTATGTAAATAAACTAATGGAAAGTGATATGAATATTTCAGTTATTGGTATTGCGGGGCCTGGAGATCCAATGGCAAATACTGCTGAAGTATTCGAAAGCGTAAAGATTATTCGTGAAAAATACCCACAATTGTTATTTTGTCTTTCTTCCAATGGACTTGATTTACCACAGCATATTGACACTGTCGTCAATTTAGGGCTGTCACATATTACTATTACTATCAATTCAATCGACCCACATGTTCTTTCAGTAATTTATTCCTGGGTTCGGTTTGAAAAGAAAATTTATCGTGGCCTTGCAGCAGGGCAATTGATGCATGATAGACAAATGGAAGCTTTGCGCTTGCTAAAAGAACGAAATATTACTTTAAAAATTAATACTATCATTTTGCCTGGCATCAATGAAGATGGCGTTGAAGACGTTGCCAAAACAGTTTCTTCCATGGGTGCCGATTTAATGAATTGCATACCGCTTTACCCGACAAAAGATACTGCCTTTGAAGATTTAATTGAACCTACAAAGCAGCAGATGCATTCGTTGAAAAAGCAAATATCGGTATATATCAAACCTATGGCACACTGTGCGCGTTGCAGGGCTGATGCTGCCGGTTTATTGGGAGAAGATATTGAAGAAAGGTTTAAATTGCTTGAAGAAAGTGCTTCATTGCCTTTGTATTCGACTGAAAAACGTCCATATATAGCAGTTGCCACACATGAAGGATATTTGGTAAACCGTCATCTTGGAGAAACCGACACATTTCATATTTATACACAAACTGAAAAAGGGTATGCTCATATTGATACAAGATTAGCACCACCAAAAGGTATGGGCGATTTTAGATGGATACAACTTGCAAAAACATTATCTGATTGCAATAGTGTTCTGGTAAGCGGTGCAGGTGCAAACCCACTTTCAATGCTTAAAAGTATGGGATTACAGGTTGTTCAAATGAATGGATTGATAGAAGCTGGCCTCGATGCAGTGTATAAAGGAAAATCATTGAATGGGTTCAAAGTTGTTCAGTTCAAATGCGGCGATGGTTGCGGTGGAACAGGTAATGGTTGTGGTTAAAAAAAATTAAATGACCGATGACGAATGACAATTAATTAAAGAAACCAATATATTATAAACATCATGAAGAAACCAAAAATTCACATTTTAGTTTGCAATTCTTATAGAATAGCTGGAGAAGCCCAAGGCACTTGTGCTAAAAAAGGTGGCGCACAATTTATTCAGTATATTACTGAAGGGGCAAATGATCGTGGTTTAGACGTTGCCGTATCAAGCACTGGGTGTTTGAATGTTTGTGCCCAGGGGCCAATTATGGTTGTACACCCGAATAATTATTGGTATGGCGGTATAACCGAAGAATCCATTGATGAAATTTTGGACGCACTCGAAAATAATGAACCAGTTCAAAAATATATTATAGCCGATTAATAATACCTCATTATGAATATTTTTAAAGATTTGCCAAATTTGTATCCAATTCCCATTAAAATGCAAGGAAGGGCATATCTTATCGACACTACTTTGCGGGATGGAGAGCAAGCGCCTGGAGTCGTTTTTAACCTCTCTGAAAAACTTGAAATAGCTAGTTTACTTGATAAAATTGGAATTGAAGAACTCGAAGTAGGTTCTCCATTTATTAGCGATGAATCGGTTTCAGATATCCGCAAAATTGTAAATGCTGGATATAATTTCTGTAGTTCGTGTTGGGTGCGAGCCCGTTTTAGTGACATTGATGCAGCGGCATTAACAGGAGCTCCTGCTGTAAATATTTCATTTCCTGTTTCCGATATTCAACTGGCTGCTTTGGAAAAAGACAGAAGCTGGGTTTTAAAAACCCTGCCTGAAATGGTGGCCTATGCTAAAAAAAGGTTCAAATATGTATCACTTGGTGCACAAGATGCATCAAGGGCTCACTTCGCCTTTTTAACCGATTATGTAAAATTAGCAGATACACTAAATGTTCATCGTGTGCGCATTGCCGATACTGTGGGTTGTATGAATCCTGCTTCGGTGTTTAAGCTAATAAGTAGTTTGAAATCTTTACTTAAGTTTTCAAAATTGCAATTGGAGTTTCACGGACATAACGATTTGGGTATGGCCAATGCCAATACTTTTTGTGCGTTGCAGGCAGGAGCAAATTGCGCCAGTCTTACTGTTAATGGGTTAGGCGAAAGATCTGGTAATGCAGCTCTGGAGGAGGTTGTAATGGCTCTGAAATATTCTCTGGGTGTTCAAATGCATTATGACATTTCTAAATTTCATGAGTTAAGCATAATAGTTGCAAAAGCATCTGGCCGCGAGATTCATTACATGAAACCGGTAACAGGTGAAATGGCACATAAACATGAAAGTGGAATCCATATAAATAGTATTTTGAAAAATGCCCAAACTTATGAACTTTTTAGTGCCAAAGAAGTTGGTAAAGCCGGCCCTGCATTTGTTTTTGGCACTCATTCAGGGAGTGCTGCCCTAATTCACTTTTTTCAGAAAAAATCAATACCTATTTGCAAAGACGATGCTTCAAGCTTATTAATAAATGTGAAAGAACTTGCCCGTAAGTTAAAACGCAATATTTCGGAAATTGAACTCGAAGCCCTCTATACTTCAATCAACAGAAAACAGAAGTTTTTTAAGTATAAGAAACTTTCGGATATCCAAAATATAGGTTGATTCTTTAATAACATTCCTGCAATAATTAACATGAGATTGTTACAAAAATGTAATTTTTGATGGTCTAATAATTTCATAAGTTTCTTATAATAAATACAATGATATCTCTTGCATGAATATTGGTAATAATTATAAAAAGAGTTATATGAAAATAATTATTCCAATAGTGGATTTGGACTTGCAAAAATTCGTAATTGCAGAAAGTTTTACAGCTACCGAGTACGTTTGTATTTATGATATATCATCGAAGGGATATAATTGGTGTAAAGCAAATGAAATAATTAAAACAGAAGGCAATGTAACTCTTGCTTTAAAGAAAAACAATATATTCTCAGTTATAACAAACCATTTACAAATGTTGGCATTTAATCTTTTTCTCGAAAGTGGACTAAAGGTTTACAAAACATCTGGTACCGATTTGAGAAAGAACATTGAATTATTCGAAGAGGGTCAATTGCCATCTTTCACAATACAGCATTGTATTGCATTTGCGGGATGTTCAAATTCATGCAGCAGTTGCACTTCAAATTGTGTAAATTAATTACTTATGTCAGTAAACAACGCAATGGAATTTATAAAATTGGTGAAAGGCAATGACAGCTTTCGTCAAAAGTGTTATGAATTCAACAATATTGAAGACTTAATGGAAAAGTTAATTCATGATTTTAAAGGATTTACACCCGATGATTTTAAAAATGCTATCAATATGAATCTAATAAAATGTCAGACATGGGAACAGGCTGATGTTTATAAGGAAATTGATGATTGGTTTAAATTACTTGCATACTAAATTGATGAGAGATTTAGAAAAAATAAGGTTTATAATTAAAGAGGCTACAGGTTTTGATATAGCATATGTTTATGACGATCTTGTCTTTTCGGAGCACGGAGTAATTATTATTCAATGCGTTGCTGCTATTGAGAACAGGCTATTCTGTTATTTTCACAAAGATTGTCTATCAGAAGATATGAGACAAATGATTGAAAATTTAAATAATGTTTCTCGAATTAATGGAGTATCCATTGAGTTTGTAAGCAAATTTGATATGGAACAAGTTGCAGGAAAGGAAGAATTTCAAATTAATTTTTTATAAAATTAAAAATTATGGCAACAGCACACGATTGGAGAACTTGGTTAGATCATGGCAATAAATATATTAAACCATGTGTACCAAATAAAAGCAAAGTGAAATTTTTCAGGCCAAATATACGTTACAATTTGCTGTCGATGGCTTTCGAAAGTTATGTAATGGGAATATTGGATTACTATAAATTTTTGCCGGAAAACCACACATATACAGATTTGATTTTTGCTTTGGAAAATGTAACCCCTTTAGATAGTGGTTTAAAAAGCAGGATATTGAAATATGAAAGTATTCAATCAATTTGTTCGGTTGATAAATTTATTATTACGGAACCTTCAGAAGATGATCTTTCAGACTTATATTCAGCAGTTAAAGAAATAAGTATAATGGCCCATAAAATTTGTGCTTAGTTTTATCTTAGTAACTTAATCAATATTGAATTTTCTTTCGGCTTTTGTTTTCTTTATGAAGGATTGTTGACTTTATTTTTTCCCTTTATGTTTTCTTTGATTAATATTTAACAAAAAGGGGAAGGATAATTAATGACTTTTAAAATTTGACTTATTATGATTCTTTTTAATATACTTTAATTTAGTTAAAAAGAAGTAAAATGTTTAAAGTATGTTTAAAGTTTAAGAAAATCAAAAAGGCCTGCATTTCTGCAAGCCTTTTTTTACTCAGTCGGGGTACCTGGACTCGAACCAGGGACCACCTGCTCCCAAAGCAGGTACGCTAGCCAACTGCGCTACACCCCGAAATTATTGAACAATGTTTATAAGAACTTTTTGAACCTTGCGGAAAGGAGGCTTTACTCTATCTCGCAAAAGTTTATATCTATATTTTATGTTTTAAAAACCTTCAAAAGGTAACCGAATGATCTATTTTGAATTGTATTGCTTTGAAAGAACATAACTTCACAAAAGTAAAGAAATAATCGGTTCCCACCAATTAATACAAGCCAATTCTGTACAAAAAAAATGAGAACTTTTCACAATCAAATGATTAGCTAATGGAGTATAGTTGCCTTTAACCCATATTGCAGCTCCATCTAAAAAAAAGGAGAAAATTGTAAATAGCCAGGTATTTATTGGCAATTTCAGGAACCAAAAAAACTTTTATCATAATCAATAATTACAGTTTATAAAACTTACAAATCGACCTATTTAGCATATCAACAAAGATTAAAGGCAAACACATTTTACCCGGTGATTCCCGAAATTAAAGCGTATTAAATAATTTAATTGCTTTGATCAATTGGGTTTCATTTCGTATTCTATTGCTTTGCTTTCGAAGCTGGGATTTAAAAATACTTTTTTTCTCCGGGAAAAGGCCGGCAATATATCTTCTGGAAAATAATAAAAAATGAATTATAGTACCATCTTCTTTCACAATAATATAGCTATAATTTTGTTCCAGATTAAATGTAGCCCCAATATGTTGAAGCCTTCTAACGGCATACAAGGAAGTTTTGCCTGAAACCAAAACTTGTGCATAACCGTCTTCAAATTCACTTGAAAAAATATCCTGATAAGTTAATTTTATATAATGCAATATGCTATCAGAATTGAACAATTTAATATCAAAACCTGTAATGGTACTTTTTTCGACAACTAATTTAACGTTTTCCGAGACTTCGCTTGCAACCAACTGATCTGAAATACCATCGTACCTGATTATTCTGTTGGTAATTTTTTCGCCATTATTTAAAATAATATCCCCACGGCTCCATTGATTATAAATTTCGCCTTCAGGTAATTTAATATTTTCATCGCTAAGTGCAATGCCGGTAATTTTATCTTCCAATACCTCTTCGCTTACATTATAATAATTACAATGACAATCCTTTTGGGCCTGGCACAAAATAAAAACAGAGTTCATTATGAGGATGAGAATAAGATGTCTCATAAATATTTTATTAGTTATTTAACTTCAATTGCAGTACTGGAATAAATTATAACCCCTTTAGAAGAAATACCTTCAAGTTCCACTTTATAATTGCCTTTTAAATCGGAGGTATAAAATTCAACACTAGCTTTTCCATCGTCGGATAATTTCAATCCAGGGTTCCAATATAATGTTTGTCTTAAATCAGGCCTGGCTTTAGGACTGGTATTTGAAGAATAATCCGGCCTTGCAAAAGTACCTGAACATTTCGCACAATATTTGGAATTGTAATATTTGCCAAAGCAGGGTTTAACGCATAAACATTTTTTTGATTGGTAGTAATTGATAATATTCCATATAAATCAATATTGCCATATATTATATGATTTTTCTTTAAATCAATTTTTTTTATTTGTTTAGTTCCTAGTTTATCAATAAATGCCGGATCGGGAAATGGAATATTATTTAATAAAACAAGCGCCTCATTGTGCCAAAGGGTCTGTGTCCCGCGATCGATAACCCTCACTTTATTTTCGGAACGATTATAATATACCCCCGGAAGAATATTCCTTACAATATCTTTAAAATCATCCAATTCGTCATAATCAGAAAGGTAAATAGTAACATCGGTCGCCCCATAAAAATGATGATTGTATAAATTTTCATCAAACATGTGATCTGAAATTAAATTTAATAAACCAGGTTTAAATATTTTGTTTGCTAAGACAACATTTTGTGTTGATTTAATAAAATTCCTCAAATCTTCAGGGATATAATCAAATCCGAAATGTTTAGAAGGTTCTCCATTATACTTATCCTCAATTTCAATTTTCACTGCATCATTATTGTTGCCCCTGGCTTGGAAAATCAGGTTTTTATTTTCATAAAACCTGCTTAAACGGAAAAAGAACCTGCCTGTTGAATCTGTAAAGCAATATTTAAAACTTGCGAATGAGTCGGCTACAGATAAGTAAACAGGTATATCAGGAACTGTTTTACCATCTTTTGAAAATATATTACCAGATAAAATGTAGCCTTTGTTTTCAGGCAAAAATTGACAAACCGGTGAAATAGTTTTTGGAAAATTGAAAACTGGTAATATCTTATTAATTTGTTGTTCTGATATAGAGTCTGATTCCAATAAACCCGAATTCTTTTTATCAAAATTCGATTTCAGGCAAAAATAATTTTTAATTGTACTTGTATAGCATTTTGTTTTATAAACCCCTTTTTGCGAAATGTTAAGTGATAAATTTAAGCCATTCTTCAAAATTCCTTTATCTTGTAAATCAATAGTCAGTATAACTTTTTCCCTCGTTTTGTAAGAAGTTTTATTGCTGGTAATTTTAACTTGTGCAGAATCGTCGTGGACATACATTGCATTTTTGCATAATAACCTATTGTATGAATTAAAAAGCACAAATATTGTAAATCCTTTCTTTCTATTTTCAACAGGTATTGAGAATGTTGCCGACCCATTGGATAAAGTAAATTTTTTTTCGAAAATAATACTACCATTATTGTAAGCCCTGAAATTCAAAATATCTGACATTTCAAGCGAATTTGAAAGTATGGTTACATTCCCATCGGTTTCTGCTTGAATAATGTATCCACTTGAAACCTGTTGGGGCAATTCAAATTTCTTCCTATTCCAGAGTGCAAAGTATTTTGAGTTTTTTTCGGGAATTAAATTAAAAGTACCAATCCCCGTATTATCCGGAATTACAGTTTTGACAATTTTGCCCGAATCATTAATTATATTAACTGACTGTTTCTCCCAATCTTCAGAAAAGTCAGATAATTGTAATAATATTTTATTTTCAATGCCATTTATTAAATTGCCACTTTGTGGATAGAATAAAACCCTGGCCGAATCGATATTATGGTAGTTATCTGTTATTAGTTTTTCAAGACGGTCGTCAGCCTGGTTAGCAATAAGTATTTTCGCATAAAAATAATAATCGTGTTCAAAGTTTCGCATGTTGTTGGTAAATGCCTTTATATAATAATAACCTGTTGTCAGTGTATCCGGTAATGAAAAATAACTATTCCCAATACCTTTAAATAAGCTGACAGAAAAACCCAAAATTTTTTGATTGTTTGAACTCGCCAGTTCTACATACACAACTTTGCAAAAAGTGTCAGGAATGTTGGCTGCGTTTACCAAATAACAATTAAATAAAACATCTTCACCGGTAATATATACTTCCTTATTTAATTGTAAATAAACCTTCTGAATACCAGTATAAAAGCAATCCACAGGGTCATTATTGCTGTTTTTATCTTTAGCTGATATAATTGTGCTGCCAAGTAAAAAAATCAGCAACATAAAAACTACATTCTTAATGGTCTCCATGCAACAATCTCTTAAATAATTTAAATTCTGTTTTTTCATTTCGCTTCCCCATTAGTGAAAAACCAAAAGCTTGGCGAATAACTGGTATCAATACCTGCAGGAGGTATTACAGGTAAAGAATCAATTTTATAAGAGAAAATATTTTTTTCGCCCTCGGCCCATAAAAAAAAGTGATAACTTCTTACAATTGAGGCGGCACAAAAATATCCCAATACACTTTGTGTTGTATCGCTGGTGCATTTAATATTCGTCCCGAGTTGCGTTGGAATAGGATCAAACAGTGTATTATCAGGTACTGTCTGGCTATTTTCTTCAGTAAAAATTTGATAAATTTTATTTGATACTGAATAAATACTTGTAATAGTAACTGCTCCTGCCGAAATTGGGGCATCGGTAAATGTATCATTTTGAAATGAAATAAACTGGGGTAAAAAACCAATATATAAATTCTTTATGGGAACCGCAAATTCTGCTGTACCTGCTTTTAAATCTTTGTCCAAAGTTATTGAATTAGAGTACCATCCATAAAGTATTTCCGGAACCATGTTACCTTGAGAATATCTGCCAATCAATTTACTTCCTTCTGCCCGACCTGTTGTATCAGGATAATAAACTTGAGTGTATTGTTGTATATCAGTGGAATTTACCTTATAATAATAATCTTGCCCTGCTGGTGGTGTAGCATTGATATACAAGTTCAAACCTTGAACCGTGTTTGTAACATACGATCCATCCGACTGTGCAACCAGTGTTTCTATACTACCAATTTCAGCAAAAGTAGAATCTACTTTTTCTGCCCTGCATTTAACTTTTCCCAATCCGACTCATAGCTGCTGGTTATCGTACCTTTTGCATTGATTAATTCAATCGTAATTTTATAGCTCCTGTCTATTTCACCACGCATTCCAGTGGCAGAAGTCTGATAATTTCCAGAACCAGAAGGTTTTTCAATTACATTTTCAACATTCCCCAAATCGTCAGTAATGAAAATTTTTGCCTTTGTAACTTTTGGAGGAGTGGAAAGTGAATTGTATGCAACTGACTTTGTCAGCGATACTTTATAAGGTGGCGGATCGTTTGTAATGATACAATCTACAACCAGGTTTGATATCCCTCCCTGGACTGGCGGATCAATATATTCTTCTTTACAGGCTTGAATAAATGCAGTAATAATTGTAATGTATATAATAAATTTCCTCATATCAGAAAATAAAATTATAAGTAAGTGTGGGCAAAGGCTGATTGATTATAAGCAATTTATATAAACCTGAAGAATTATAGATTACAGAATAAATATTTTGATTGCTCAGAACATTTATAACCGATACAGTTCCACTGCCTTTCCATTTTCTCTTATGATAAAGTGTTTCGTCAATACTAAGGGACAAATCCAGCCTCTGGTAATCAGGTAATCGATACTTGTTTCGGTCGGAATATTGAACATATTGTTGCCCGTCAAGATTAAAAATTTGTTCAGGTAGCGTAACCGGCCTTCCTGTTGAGTAATTGTAATTAAACGACAACCTGATCCTTTTGTTATAATGGTAAGTTCCCATAATAACCAAATCGTTAGGCCTATCGTATGATGATGGATATACTTTGTTTCCATTAATTTGATCTTCAGGATAACTGCTAAAAGTTTGTTTTAACGATCGGGAATAAGTATAACTGATCCAACCATCTATCTGCCCTTTGTTTTTCTTAACCAGGAGCTCAACTCCGTAATTAGTGCCATTGGCATCAGTCAACCCGGTTTCGAGCATATTATTCATGCTTATGGTAACACCATTTTTATAATCAATTAAGTTTGCCAGCTTTTTGTAATATAATTCAACTGATGTTTCATATTCATTTTTTTCGAAATTCTGAAAATACCCTAAAGCAACCTGATCGCATTTTATAGGTTTGATATAAGGGCTGCTAAGTTTCCAGACATCATCGGGTGAAGGGATTGAAGTATATGAAACCAGGTTTAAATATTGCACATTGCGGTTATAGCTTAATTTAATGGAATTGGTTTCTGTTAGTAAAAATTTCACGGCCAACCTGGGTTCAATGCTGAAATATGATTTAATTGGAGAAGCGTTGCCATATTTTTTTGTGCCAATTATTGAATTTTCTGACAAAGCCAAACCAGGTTCATATTCATTTATTTGATTTGGCCCTAAGTAAGAATAAGCTGAAGCCCTGATACCTCCCTGAAGGCTTATTTTTTCAGTAATATCATATTTATCGCCTAAAAATAGTGCAGCTTCTATTGCCTGTTCGTTATGCACTTTCCCTGGCAAAACCGAAGATGAATCGAGTGGGGTTCTCAATACCAGGATTATTGGAATAATAAATTAGTTGTGAACCAAAATTTATCGTTTGCGAAGTTGATTGGCTATAATTAAAATCGGCTTTGATATTATTATAGCTGATACCAGTATTTACCCTGCTTTCCTGGTTTTTTGACTCGACATTGTCAATATTGTCTTTATTAATTGAATAGTTGCTGGTAGCAAATATTATTTTTGAATTAAAATCACTGTTATACTTGTGATCCCAGGTAATGCTCCCCAGGTAATTTGTGTAATCGTATTTTAACTGGCTTGAATATTTGAAGTTATCACTGCTGGCATACCCGAAAATAGTAATTTTATTTTTCGTATTGGCTATAATACTAATAGTACTGCTTATATCATAAAATCCAGCCGAACTATTGCGTAAATCAATATCGGGCATTTGCCTCAACAGCCAATTGGAATAGCTGGAACGTGCGCTTATTATTATGGATGCTTTATCTGTAACAATTGGGCTTTCGACCATTAACCTGCTATCCAACAACCCAATACCACCACTGGCATGAACCTGTTTAAAATTTCCTTCTTTCATTTGAATATCCATCACAGAAGAAACCCTTTCACCAAAATTTTGAGGTATGTATCCTTTAAATAGAGAAACATTATTCACATCGTCAGGATTGACAACAGAAATCAGCCCAAAAACGTGCGATGAATTGAAAATTGGGGTACCTTCCATCAAAAATAAATTCTGGTCGCTACTTCCGCCCCGAACATTAATTCCTGCGCCAAATTCGCCCACAGAACTAACCCCGGGCATCATAGTCAGGCTTTTTATAACATCTTTTTCACCAAATAACGAAGGAAGCTGTTTTAATGTTTTTTTATCTAACTCAATAATGCTCATTTGGTTGCTTTTGACATTCTTATCTGCGCGCTGTGCCGAAACTATTACTTCATCCAATTTTATAGACTGATCGAAGAGTTCAATATTTAAAATGCCATTGCCAATTAATTTAACAGTATAGGTTTTGGGCTCGTAACCGATGGAGGAAATTACAAGGTTATAAACACCGGGTGCAAGGGAAATTGCATAATTCCCTTTAACATCAGATGCGCCGCCCATTGTTGTATTTTGGACTAATATGGTTGCACCGATAATTGCTTCACCTGTTTTCCCATCCAATACTGTTCCACGGACTTCGGGCTTTTTAACTTTTCCAATATCTTCAAGCTTACCAATTACCTGTATATTGTTATCGGTTTCATTGCTTTGAAATGAAGACTTGCTTAGTACATTCAAAACTTCATCCTTTGGCAGAAAAACAATAATATTTGGCTGGATCGCGTAAAATTTATAAGGTAAATCGTGTAATAAATCATCTAAAATTGTAGAAAGAGGAGCTCCATCATATTTTCTATTTACAGTTTTAGAGTTAAACCACTCGGGTTGGAAGAAGAAGCTTAAATTATTGGTTTTCCCAATTTCATTTAAAAAGTCAACAAGACTTTCATTAAATGTACCTGTTATTTTTATAATATCATCTGGTTTTGAAAATGAATTGACAAAATAAAAGAGGAAAAAACCTAAAAATAACATTTTTAAAAAATGCGCCCTGTAAAATTTCATTAGCTATTAAAACTATTTATAAATAATTGTTAGTTTAACATTTTTAGTACAACTCACCGTTAATTTACCCTGATGCCTGACAAAAAAAATATTTCGAATCACTGACTAATTCAAATTAATCATATTCAATTAGGGCAATACTTTTGTGCGCCTAAAAGTAGAAAAATCTATTTGAAATTTGCCCTAAAACAATGAATCTTTATAAAATATGCGATTTTTAACATATATTTCACAGATTAATATTATTTTGACAAATATCAGGAGGCACTTTGTGAAATTAACCCACATTGCAGATTGTGAATTGTAAAATACTAATATTAAACATAACGAAAGGCTGATTCAAAAAGAGATTTCCGAAGTTTATCGAGTTTACTTTTTTCAATTAAGTTGAAAATTTCTTGAACTTTTTCGAAGGTTAGCATAATACATTAGAATTGATTAGATAAGCTATTTATTTCACTCTCAATTATATTACGCAATTCTTCTTCGGATGGTAGTTGTAGCAGGTATTTACCTATAAAAAACCGCCTATTTAGTGATATATAAGCTGTTTTGGATTTGTTTAGAATACAACTTGCGGAGAGGGGGGGACTATCCCATGTTCCGCACGAGCTTATATATCAATACTTTATGTAGTCAATAATTCAAAAGGTAACCGAATAGGTAACCGAATGATTTGATTAGAATTGTATCGTTTTGAAAGAACTTAACTTCACAAAAATAAAGAAATAATCGGTTACCACCAATTAATACAAGCCATTTCTATTCAAAAAATATGGGAATTTTTCACAGTCAATTGTTTAGCTTATGGAAAAAAGTTTTACTATTTCAAACTACGTTCCAATTCATCTATTGGGATACCTGTAAACCGGCTAAACTCTGCAACGCTAACAAACTGGTGCTTTTCTTTAAAAAACTTCTCTCTTATTTGCCTCAATAGTTTGCGGCTGCTTTTCTCACATAAACCGGTTACTGCCATCACATCTTTGCAATATAAAACTACCCTTTGCATTGATTTGATTAAAAATATATTCTTAGTAGGCTTTAACTAGGCTTTTATATGAACTAAACTG
The DNA here is from genome assembly GCA_963726845.1 of uncultured Bacteroidota bacterium. Lineage (GTDB taxonomy): Bacteria > Bacteroidota > Bacteroidia > Bacteroidales > DTGW01 > CAVSGB01. The sequence goes on from CAVSGB010000044.1 coordinate 20,803, forward strand.
CTATTTGCTACGAAGATACTGAATATTAAGAGGAAAGAAATGGTAAAATCTGGAACAAAAAGGTAATGTCCTCCTGGATATGCAGTGTTTATAATGGTTTTAACTTAATGTTGTGCCGTAATCAAATTTATTTACAAACTTAACTTTAAAATTATGGCACAGCAAAAAGGTATTTTAAAAATTGAAGGCACCATGAGTAACATGACCTTCTACAAAAAAGATGGGCAATATCTTGTAAAAGAAAAAAGCAGCATATCTGCAGATAAAATTGCCAATGATCCCAATTTTGAACGCACAAGGGAAAATAACGCCGAATTTGGCCTCGCGGGGTCAACTGGTAAATTTCTCAGGGATGCGCTCCGAAGTTTAATGCTCGATGCATCCGATACTTACGTTACTTCGAGGGTAACACAATTGATGATGACCGAACTTGGACTGGATACAAGCAGCGCAAGGGGTTCCCGTCAGCCTTCAATTGGTTTGGCAACTGTCGATGGTAAGGCATTGTTGAATGGTTTTAACTTCAATGCTAATTCGGTATTGAGTGGGGTTTTGTTTAAGGCATTTGCTGTTGATCCAGCAACCGGAGTTATTACAATTAATAACCTGATTCCTCAAAAAGATATTGCTTACCCATCGGGCGCAACTCATTTGAGCATAACTGGTGCAATGGCCAATATTGATTTTGCAAATGGCACATCGGATTTGCAAATATCCAATGTTGAAAACCTTCCAATTGACCTGAACCCGAATGCAGTTGTTTTAACACCTGTTGCTTTACCTGCCGGTGCTGGTATAATGGTTTGTCTCTTGAAAATTGAATTCTTCCAGCTTATGAACGGTGTTCAATATCCATTGAAAAATGGTAATTACAACACCTTGTCAATTGTAAATGTGGCATAAACTATGAATGAGTTCCAGGTATTCGGGATAATCATTTCGGTGCTTCTTTCGGTAGTGGCATTTTTCACTAAGCAATTGCACGGGGATTTTAAACGTGTTGAAAATGGACCTTGCAGAAGTGAAAACCACTACCTCTCTCATCAAAGCCGAATTCAAGGGAATCAATGAATTGATGAACCAAAAAATTGAATTCCTTGAAAAAAGGCTTAATCATGTTGAAACATTTATTTTTAAAAGCTTTAAAAATGGTACAAAATAATTTAACATTGGTTCAGCGGATCACTGCGCCAACGCCCAAAATATTTAAGATATTCAGGACTGTTGGTTTAACATTGGCGGCAGCTGGTGGAGCTATTTTAGCTGTTCCGGCCATGCCAGCAATGCTTGTCACAATTGCCGGATATTTGACCGTTGCCGGGGCAGTAATGACAGCCGTAAGTCAGGTTGCAGTCGATGGAAATTAGGAAGAAGCCCCACCAACCTCCCCAAAGGGGAGGCTGAAAAGAAAAAAGCCCGGTATGTAATTATTCCGGGCTTTTTTGTGGCCAAACCTCAACAACGCTTGTTGAAATACCTGTAAACATAAGCTTGTTTAAGCTCCTGCATAAGCTTTAGATTTTCTTTAAATTGTTTTTCTTTCAATTCGATAATACGCAATTGCTTAATAATTTCGGTGAACTCTGCCGGACTTGCTTTTACAACCTTCCATTTCTCAATAATAAGTTGCTTATAATCACTGATTCGGATAAACGGAATAACTGATCCTATTAAATAAGGATGAAAAGCTTTTGAGCGCCAGAGAGCAAATGATACCCAGTATAAAATTTCTTTAAAATCTTCGGTTTCGGCTTCAATTTTAAAACAATTAGGGCAAGGCTGCAAAAGAGGTTTGCCGGAATTCATGCCCTTGTTTAAGGCATAGAAATGTGGTTTTTGGATTTCTTCTTTTGTGGATGCGGATTTTACGATAAATGTTTGCATAGAAGTACGAGTATTAAAAATGAAGCTTCGCTCGCACATATATTTTCAAAAGAAGAAAGAAAAAAACCAGAAAAAAAAGAAAAAAGAAAGCCATATAACAGGCGGGGCGATGTGTTTTGTCAAGGTTTTTGGCATTTTATTTGATACTTTAAAAAATAAAAAGAGATTATCAAAAAAAATGACAAAACCCGTAGGGCTTGACCTTTACAAAACTCTGCGGGATGGCTTTGTGGGCGACCCGCCTTACTTGCTTTCCTTTTTTATTTTTTGTAGAATATATTGTCATTCCGCTTTCAAATACCTTGATTTTGAGGGAATGCTAAAAAGTAAGTGGACGGTAACGAAGCGAACACGAGCAAACAAAGAAGTGAGGCACGAACGAAGAGTTTGCGAAGGGTGCAGCGAGATAGTGGACGCTTAGTGAGGGTAGGACGATTGATTAATTTTATGATCTGACAGTTTGCAAATAAATATTGCTAACCTCAAAAATGTATTTTGATTTTGTCTTTTGGGGTGAACGACTGGCAGGGCATACCGCTTCATTGGGCTGGCAAAAAACAAGGGTAGCGACTGAACGGAATGGAACAAAGGCGCTGGGGCGCAATGTAACTGCTGTGAAGGCAAATACCATAAAGAATTAACATACAATTTGCCTTGGCAGCGGTGAAATGGAGCTTTGGGCTGGATTTGTGGAATGTAGGGAATGGAGCTACGCTTGTTGTGGGTTGACGAGGTGTATGCTGAAAGATGAACGGAATGGAGTGTAGGGTGTAGTGGAGTAAGGCACGAACGTAACGGAAGCCCGTAGCGTAATGCAGTGAAGAAAGAAGCATATACCGCAGGCAAATGGCCGAAAAACAAAATATGCCCTGCACCATTGAAAGGGTGGAGGGGTATTTAGCCATAGTGGGCGCTTTGGAGCGGGTAGGCTGCGGGAAGGATTTAACATAGTGTACTTATATGACAGCCGGACACAAGTTTTTATACCAATAATAGGCTGTTATATAAGACTACATTATGTTAAATCCTGTAGGGTTGTTTTTTTCTGGCACAAGGGCTGCGAAGCGGCTTTATGGGCAGCCCTACTTTTTGCATTTAGTGTTGGGGCTACTCTTAGACACCGCACACTTCGGCAGGCTCAGTGGGCAGGTGGAGGATGGCTAAGTGCAGCAAGTGCATTGGATTGCAAAAAGTGTGACAGAAAAAAACAACAGAAGGGATGGCTTTTGTGGAAAAGCAAAAAAGACAGGGAGTGTTTGGCTAAATACATTTAAAATTAAAGGCCTCATTTAGCCAAATATCTGGATTTTTTGCTTTGTGGATTTGCGCGATTAGTGAAAAACTAAATGTTATGACATCAAAAATTAATAACACCTAGATTCAGTATAACCAGCTTAAAGGTTGCTTCTACATCCTTTTCATAGGGTATTTCTGAAAAAGACAGGGATGATAATTCCCTTATGTATGTTGCTTTGATATTATTCCAAATTGTATCAAAATCCTGTAACAAGGGTGAATCTTTAATAGATTTTTGACCCCATCCTTTGGGTTCATCAAAAGCTGATCTATCATGTTTGATTAATTTGGATATATCCACTATAAAAGCCCCGGAATCGAAATAGGACTTACATTCTTTATCATTTAACAGAAAATAAATATCATAGAAGTGACGTATTTTCTCTGATAGGCTGATGGTTGGATTTTCAGAAAATGAGAACCTGATTAAAGAAACTATTTTCTCAATTAATGTGCGTCTTTTATCCAGAATGTTTAGATTGAATGGCTCCAAGCCATACTTCATTATTATTTCCGGCTTGCCAGAAAATTCAAGGAATTCACAAATCATGGATTTTATTTCCAGATTTCCATAAGGATAAGGATTAGCAAATGAATTGGTTTCGATAATAAGCTTATTTGAAACACTCTGATTTTGTTTAGTAACATCAGAAACCGGATAAGTAAATACTGTTTTCCTAAAGTGCGAACCTTTACTGGTAACACCCGGAGTGTCAATTTCCGCTAAATCTACTGATATTGCTTTCTCAACATTACGAATAAAGGTTTTTAACTGGTTGCCAGAAAGATATGAAGCATTCATAACAGCAATATCCACGTCTTCGGAAAAACGTTTTATGAGTTTATATCCTTTGGATAATGAGGTGCCACCTTTAAAAACCACTGAATTTGCATATTCACATTCAGCCAAACGTTTCAACACAAGGGTTAACCAGTAATCTTTATCAATAAATACTTCCCTGATACTGAAATAATCTGCTGCCTCTTTTATTAGCGAATTGAAATCATTTGCAGCCTGGTGAAGGATTAGCTGATTTGCCATTTACTTTTGTTTTTAAGTATTTTATCAGAGATGTTCAAATTAAAGATGGTTGTTGTGCGTAGCGTTTTATAAAGACCTGCAACAAAAGTTTCACCTTTGGTTAGTTCTAAAATAGCACCTGTCAGCGCACGGGACGCGGGATTGTATTTCATGGCAAGTTTTAACATTGAGGCTTGCTCAGCAACAGATAAGCCCTGAATAACTTTTTTCAACCGTTCACATGAAGTATTGGTATTTGCATCCGGAATTTTTTTTATAAATCGAATAGAATCGAGTACTTGCAATAAAAAGATATTCTCTTTAGTTAAAGTATTTCTTTGGCGGATAAAACGGATTGTATATTTTCCTCTTTTCATTGATTTTTTATCCATGTTGGTTCCTACCCGAATGGTATTAGATACCTGAGTTGTTAACCCAAGTTTGCCAAAAGCACTAATCCCTGACAAATAGCCAATTACTTTGCCGTCATCTTCCAACAAATCTTTTACAATTTGATTTTCATCAGGCTTCAGGTTGCCAACAACACCTTCTTTAGGTTTATAATACTTGCCTTTTGAGAGCCTTTCTATTTTACCAGAATCAACCAGGCGGCTTAAAGCTTTCTTTAATGCGCTTATTTTATCCACTGGCAAAGAAAAGTCTTCATAGGTGAAAACATAACCTGTTTTAAACCTGTCAATTTTATTTGCAACAATAACAGATGTTTTCATTTACTTTATACTTTCATGCAAAGATATATTTTGTCACGTTATTACCAGTAAATACGTGACATTATTTTATAGATAATTTTTAATTTAACACTACTATTCCATGAATATTTTGCATTTGAGATAAATTGCAACGAAGCAAAACGGGATGTGCTGCAACCGCGCCTGATTGCAAAAAGTGTAACAGAAAAAAAACAAAAGGGATGACTGAAAGAACAGAGCAGCCAGCCTACACTGACTAGCCGTGTGAAATATTTATTTAAACATTGATAAAAACTAATAAGGAATTAAAATAAACCAATAATAAGCCAATTCAAGTGATTGGTAAATGGTTTTAAATACTTTAAACTTGTAAGCTTCTTTATCGGGTAATGATATGATACCAACAGGGTATGAATTGCCCAGCAACTTGTGGTAAGTCATATAGGTTCGCCGGGCATGGCGCCCAAACTAACAATATTAATACCCTTGACCTTATAATCAGTTGCCCTAAGCCAATCATGAAATGCTTCAGCACTCGACAAGTCCGGTTAATAACTTTATTACTACAGGAACAGCAATAATTTTGGCGGAATCTAAACCTAAGAACAGAAAATAGACTTTGGCAGTTTCAGCTATGGAGCCTTGAATGTTTTTTTTAGCATTTCGAACCAAACCATCAGGTTCATATTGTGATGTTTCAAGCCCTGTTGTAATAAGAAGGTCATAGTTGTTTTGAAAAAATTCTGCATAAGCCATATCAATGGCTTCGTTGGGCAACCAACCTTCAACTAAAAGTATATTTGCTTCAACTTTTTTTGTTACTGATAAATATGATGAAAGTTTATCAATTGAAAAATAAAGAAGGCCTACGACAATGCCTACCGTAATACTTATGCTGATTAGAAATTTGCTACGAACTTTACTTTGAAACATTTGAAAACAATTTACCTCGCAAACCTATCCCCTGTAATAAGGTTTAAAACAGTCCTAAATATAATGAAAATATCCAGTAAAAAAGTCCAGTTTTCAATATACCATATATCGGATTTTACGCGTTTAACCATTCTTTTTGGGTTTGTAGTTTCGCCCCGAAATCCTTTTACTTGTGCCCAACCGGTAATGCCAGGCTTTACAAAATGGCGTACCATGTATTTGCCAATAATTTCGGAATATTCCCTTGTATGCTCCAACATGTGAGGCCGAGGCCCAATCACCGACATACTGCCGGCCAATACATTAAAAAACTGGGGAAGCTCGTCAATACTGCTTTTTCTGAGAAAACTGCCATATTTGGTAATTCGAATGTCCCCATCGATTGCCTGACATGAGTTGGCTTCATTGTTTGTTACCATTGAGCGTAATTTAATAATGTTAAAGTTTATTATCTTTATTGTGGCAAGCGACTCATCGTATTGCTGACGCGGGAGTACCTCGATGGTTTGGACCCAATCCAGCGGGAATAGGGACATTTCTCTTTTCACCTGCATTTCCGTCATCTTGTGGAGGGGTTTGATCGGCACGGCGGGATCCTCGCCCCGATACTCGACAAACACCACGCGACCGCCTGGCCTAACCGAACGGCAGATCGCCCCCATGATCTCCGCTGGAAAGTCGAATTCGTGGTACACGTCCACCATTAGGACCAAGTCCACCGAGGCGGCGGCAAGCTTGGGATCGGTGGCCGTTCCCAGGATG